>JAJCXL010000151.1 GCA_029263435.1 Acidobacteriota bacterium
CGGTCTCGAGATGTTCACGGCTCGATTCGATCTCACCCGCCGAAAGCGCCAAGCGTCCGAGGGCGAAGTGCGCGGGAGCCGAGCGCTCGTCCACCGCGAGCGCCTCGCGGTAGGCGGCTTCGGCTCGGCCGTCGTCGAGAAGCTCGGAGAGCTCGCCTCTCAAGACGTATAGCGGCGGGTAGCCGGGGTTTCGTGTCAGCGCGCGGTCCAAGGCCTCATCCGCCGCCTCGAGCTTTCTTACTTCGCGCAAGCTCTGGGCCCGCAAGTAGGGCCACCGGAAGTCTTCTGCCAGGCTCTCCGCGACCGCGTAGCTTTCAGCCGCTTCGTCGAACAGCTCGTGGGCCTGGAACAACATACCGAGGCGGCCCCAAAGCGCCGCATCCTGCGACGCCTCGTCGACCGCGGTCCGGGCCGAAGCAATCGCCTCGGCCACTTGAGACTCCATGCCGCTGGTATCGGGGTCGGGTATCGCGGCCTCGTCCTTCGACGACCACGTCATCAGCCCGAGCGCGAGAGCCACCAGCACGACGAAACCGAAAACGAGCGCTGCTTTCCTGAAAGAAGCTTCCGAGCGGGGAGCGTCAGAAGCGGAAAGAGGCTTTGCTTCCGGAGAGGGCGGGTGCTTTTTTTTCGATCGCCTCTTTCTGGACACCTAGTGGCCGGCGCCTTTCTCCAAGACCACTATGCGGTTCGAGAGTCCACCGTCGAAGGTCTCCATCACTCCATCCGGCCATCGGATCTCGATGCGCTCGATCCGGCTTCCTTTGGGAAGTCCGAAATGAGCCCTGGGATCGTGGCTCGCCAAATAGCCGTAGCTCGGGCTCGCGAGGCGCACGTAGCGGGTCGAGCCGACGACGACCGTTACCAACGCGGCGTGCGCGTCACGATTTCGTAGTCGATCGAATGCGCGCACGACGAGCCAATCCCCGAGCTTCGCGCTCTCGTTTCGGTAGAGCTTCGCCGTCGCAGCGGTGTTCGAGACCAAAAGATCGACGTCTCCGTCATTGTCGATGTCCCCAAAGGCCAGCCCGCGACTGACCTCGATGGGTTTGCCGAAATCACCCGACTGCGCGCTTTGGTCCACGTAGCGACCCTGCCCGTCATTCGCGAGCAATTGGTTGGGCTCAGCGTAAGCATCCCAGGGTGGCGCCATCGAACCTCCCGCAATCGGCGGGTGGCGCTGCACCCGACCGTTGACGATGGCGAGATCCAAATCTCCGTCGTGATCGTAGTCGAAGAAACCGGTCCCGAACCCGGTGAGCGCCAGACTCCCGGCCGCGAGCCCGGAGGGGGTCGTGCGATCCTCGTAGCCGAGCTCTCCCGCATTCACGTAGAGCGTGTTCGTTTGGTTGATGATGTGGGTCATGAACAGGTCGAGGTCGCCGTCGGCATCGACGTCGCCCGCGGTGATACCCATCCCCGCCTCGGGCTGCCCGCGGTCATCGAGCGCGACTCCCAAAAGGAGCGCCTCGTCGAAGAACTTCCCGTTGCCTTCGTTCTGCCAGAGCTGGTTGGCCTCGCCGTCATTCGCTACATAGAAGTCGAGTCGACCGTCTCCATTCAAATCAGCACACAACACACCTAGCCCTGGAGCCCGCTGCTCGAGAATCCCGGCCTCCGCCGACACGTCGACGAACCGAGTGCCGCGCTCGTTGTGATAGAGGGTGTCGGAGACACCCGGAAACACCTGAGGCGAACAGTAATCGTTGCTACCATCCGAATGAGTGCAGGACTTCTCCTCGTCATAGGCGACGTAATGCGTCACGTAGAGATCGAGGTAGCCGTCAGCGTCGTAGTCGCAAAAATTGGCCGAGGCCGACCAGAAGTCGCCCTCGATGCCCATCGCAGCGCCGACATCCTCGAATCGCCCATTGCCTTCGTTTCGGTAGAGACGATCCGGTCCGTAATTCGTGACATAGAGATCAACGTCGCCATCGTTGTCGACGTCTCCTGCCGCAACACCCATACCGTAGCCGGTATCACCGACCCCGGCTGCGGCGGTCACATCCACGAACGCGCCGTCCTCGCCTTGTCGATAAAGTCGATTGCCGCCCGGTCCGGCTTGAACCAGATAGATGTCGAGATCGCCGTCGCCGTCATAGTCGACGAACGCGGCACCCGAGCCGGTGATCTCGGGGAGGAGATAATTCCCTTCCGCGACCGGATCATGGGCGAAGGAGATAGCGCTTTCAGAAGTCACATCGGCAAACTGCGCTCCCGCGAGCATCAACCACATCGCTCCCGTCAACAGTGTCATCATCGGCGGCCCTCGATGTCCGCAACGATTGCCTTCGCACGCGCGATGTCCGGACGGTAGCGAGCCTCCGGCGCCTCGTTCGCGAATCGTTTCAAATAGGGCAGAGCTTCTTGCGGGGAGGTCGACGCGAGCGCCAAAGCCACGTTGTACAAAGCATCGAACTGCTGCGGGCTCGCGTCGACCGCGCGTTTCCAGTGCTCGACCGCTCGAGCGGTGTCGCCACTCCGAGCGTAGGCCGCACCGAGACCGTTCAAAGTGTTCGCATTGCCCGGATCGAACGTCAAAGCTCGAGTAAGCGCCGCCACGGCACCTTCGAGATCGCCTTGCATGAACGCGAGCGAGCCCAAGTTGTTGTAGGACGCGGCGGAGCTCGGGTCGAGCTCGATGACGCGTTCGAGCTCTCTACGGGCATCATCGAACTTTCCCAGGCGCCCATAGGCGATGCCGAGATAGTTGTGGGCCTCGACGTAGTCCGGCTCCGTGGCGATGAGAGCCTCCAGCAGGCCCGCGGCTTTTTCGACCTGTCCGATATCGAGCAAGTAGGCGCCGAGCATGCCGAGCAAAGCGGGCTCTTGCACTCCGGCTGCGACACCTCTTTCGAGCACCGCGACCGACTCCTGCACACCGCCGAGCTGGTAGTGCGCGTAGGCGAGCCCCTGATAGGCGGTCGACGAGCGGGGTTGGCGAATCAGGATGTCTTCCAGAATGGGCACCGCTTCGGGCACCCGACCATCTCCGAAGAGCTCGGTCACCGTGTCGTAAGCGTTGCTCACTTCGATCAGCTTCTTGGGATCGTCTTCGTCCGTATAGGTCGACTTCCGGTTAGCCACGGGCGCCGTGACGTATCCCAGCGCGCGCAACCGCTCCATCGTCTCTCGGTCGGGGAGCTGGGCCTCGGCGGGAGCGGCGCTGTCGCCGCCCGAAAGGCGGGAGAGCGTTTGCTCGAGCTTTCGTGCGACGTCAGGCTCGTCCGCGTAGAGGTTGCGACGCTCAGTCGGATCGTCTTCGAGGTGGTACAGCTCGGGGATCGGTAGGCTGACGAGCTTGTAGCCGTCTTGCACGACGCCCCTAAGCGGCGCCCAGTCCCGCGTGAGATGCACGTTGAGTGCCTCGAAGTAAGTGGGAGGCGGCTCATAGGGCTCGCCCGCGAGATAGGGTCGCAAGCTCTGCCCGGACATCGCCGTCGGCGCTTCGACACCGAGTAAATCCAAGAGCGTCGGCATCACGTCGACATGCCGGACCGCGCGATCGAAGACTCGAGGGGCGAGCGCATCACCGGCCCACAGGATGCCGGGCACGCGCAACGTCGAGTTGTAGGCAAAAGTTCCGTGGGTCTTCTCACCGTGATCGCCGAGCGCCTCGCCATGATCGCCCAGCACGACGACCACCGTGTCGTCGAGCCGTCCTTCCTCGTCGAGCCCACCGAGAAACTCTCCGAGCACTGAATCGGTATAGGCGACCTCCGCTCCATAGGGGTCGGAAGCATTCGCGAAACCCGCAGGCGCATCGTAGGGGGCGTGCGGATCGAAAAGATGGAGCCAAGCGAACCAAGGTTTTTCTGCTTGCCGGATGAATCGCCCCGCCGGCTCCACGATCGCGCTGGCGCGGCGTTCTAGCGGCGAGAAGCTGAGAAAGGATCGTTTCTCCCCGTAATAGTCGTCGTAGAGATCGAAGCCTTGGTTGAGCCCGAAGCGAGCGTCGAGAACGAAGGCGGCCACGAAGGCGCCGGTCGCATAGCCCGCCGCGCGGAGCTCGGAGGCGAGGGTAGGCACGTCGTCGTCCAAGCGAAACGCGCCGTTATCGTGAACGCCGTGCTCGTTCGGATAGCGCCCCGTAAAAATGGACGCATGCGATGGAAGGGTGACCGGCACGTGGGCGAAAAGGTTGTCGAACCGAACACCTTCCGAGGCGAGCGCGTCGAGATGCGGTGTGTAGCCGGCATCGGAGCCGTAGCTTCCCAAGCGGTCGGTGCGCAACGTGTCGATGGTGACGAAGAGAAGATTCTTGCCGGCGAAGGCACCCGAGGCCAGCCGATTGTTTCCAGGGGCGGACGCCATGCGATAGCCGATCGCGGCGAGCACGACTGCGGCCGTGACGGCCGCCACGGCGATCCAAGCTCGGCTCGTTGGACGAGCGGGCGCGGACTCTGGGAGGACGGCTGGCTTTTTCTTCTTCTGTCTCGAACGACGACCCATGGTCTCAGTAGGAACTTCCCCTAGCGGAGCACTATCTTACTCAATCTCGGGAACCCGCCTCGGCAGTCGCGGAGACGCCACGATAGAGCGTGAAGTCCTTCTCCGATCGGACGGCCTCGAGCGAGGAGGAGCGGTCGAACAGGACCCGGCGATCCCACGGCGTCTCCCGAAAAAGGATGGGCGCGTAGTAGATGACGAATAGCGGGCGGTCCGGGTGGTCCCGAATCGACGCTTCGATGTTGTCGAGAACGGCCCGCAAGATCTCCACCGGAAACGGATTGAAAAAGTACAGCGCCACCGCCTCGGGTGGGATCGAATATCGAGCGGCGTCGATCTCCACCAGCTCGACCGTGCCGCAACGTCTCTGAGCCTCAGGAAACCGCTCCAAATTTTCAACGGCGAGAGCGTGAAACTCGGGGTAGAGCTCCACTCCCACGACTTTGCCGAACGGAAAGGTCGACGCGAGCAAAACGACCTTTCCCTTACCCGAGCCGATGTCGACGAAAGTGAGTGTGTCCAGTCTCGACGACACCGCTTCGAGCGCGCGAACGGTTCTCTCGAAAGCGTCCACCGGCGTGGGCTCGTAGCGCAAATCGCCATAGCCGCTCGTCCGGACCCCGTAGCGACGGTCGAACGCGTGGTGTCCGTAGAGGCGGAGCAAAGCCACGGGGTTGTAGCGCCACACTCGGTACAAGAGCCGGTCGAGCCCGAGCCCCGAAAGCGCGGCGAGCGCTCGCCTCACGACGATTCTTTGATGTCCAGGCGGCGATTGAGCTCAATCGGTCCCGCGATCTCCGTGGTCTTTCCGGACGGCCACGTGACCTCGATCCGATCCGCGGTCGACGCGGCGCCGAGACCGAAATAGAGAGGGGCCAGACTCTGAGACAGGTAACCCGACTTACCGTCGAGCCACTTCGTGTAGCGATGCTCACCCACGGTGACGACGACTTTCGCTTGCAACCCTCCGCGGTTCGACGGATCGCCTTCGAGCGCGACTTTCAAAAAACGAATCTCGGTTCTCTCACTGAGATTGCTCACGAGCACCATCGGCTCCGCGTTGAACTCGTTGGTCACGATATCGAGGTCCCCGTCATCGTCGAGATCGAAGATGACCGAGGCGCGGCTTCCCAAGGCGCCCCACACTTCGACGGAGCCGGTCAAATCATAGGCGTCGACGAGCGCGAGGTCCTTGTCCTCTCCGGAGGCGTCGAGCACGAAAGCGGGACCCGTGATCCTGCCGCCGCGCCGGGGCTCGATCCCGAGAATGAACTCGCTATCTTTGAATCGTTCTCCCCCGTCGTTGAGGAGCATCGTGTTGACGGCGTAACGAAACTGATAGTTCATGCTCGAAGTAATGAAGACATCCTCGAAGCCGTCGGCGTTCACGTCTCCGATGCTCAAGCCCCAAGGCCAATAGTTCTCCGCTCCGACAGTGTCCGAGATCTCGACGAACTCGCCATCCCCCTCGTTACGATAAAACCCATTACCGAAGACGCTGTTCCCACCGCTTCTCAAGAACGGCTCGTCCCACTGCATCCTCGACTTGCGCTTCTCCACCTCCGGGCCGACCTTCGCGCTCATGTCCGAGTGCATGTCGGTGAGGATCATGTCGGGGTCGCCGTCGTTGTCATAGTCGAACACGCCGACCCCCATCGCTCCCCACGGGGTCTTGGGAAAAACCGCTCTGCTCTTTCGCTCGAACCGCTTGCCGGCGACGTTCTCGTAGTACTCGTCATGCCCCTGCATGTTCAGCAAGTACAGATCCGGCCACCCGTCCTCGTTGAAATCCGCGACCGCCGCGTCGCCGTTCCACGTCTCGTCGACGAGGCCCATCGCTTCGGTGACATCCTGAAAACGAAGTCCGCCCAAGTTCCGGTAGAGAATCGAAGGCTCGCTTCGCTCCGGCTTCAGATGGCCGGCAAACGCATCGAGCACGCCTACGTAATACCCGTCGGGTCCGATCTCATCGGTGGTGTAGACGCCGACGTTGCTCACGAAGAGGTCGATGAGGCCGTCGCGGTCGTAGTCGAAAAACATCGAGCCCGACGAGTGCCCGCTATAGTCGGTTCCTGAGCTCGACGCGATATCGGTGAAGCGCCCGGTACCGTCATTGTTGAACAAGACGTTCCCGTTTCTGACGGTGGTGACGAACAAGTCGGGGTCCCCGTCGTTGTCGATATCACCGAACGACGCTGAGACCGAGATGCGATCGGCGAGTCCCAAGCCCGAGCGATCCGTGATGTCCTCGAATCGTCCATCCCCGAGGTTTCTAAACAGCCCGTTCGCACCCACTAGGCTCGTGAAGAAGAGGTCGAGCTTATCGTCCCCGTCGACATCCGCGACCGCGATGCCATTTCCGTGGTCATAGTGAACCGCTTTGTAATGCCTCTTCGAGTCCTCGGTCACGCCGTTTCGAAAAGTAATGCCGCTGGTCTCGAAGCGGTCTTCGAACTGGAAGTCATGAAATGCCGAGATCGTAGACGCCGAGCGGAGCTGCGCATTCTTTCTGCCTTCGAGCCAGGCGGGTTGGTTGACGTTCTCGGGCTGATAGATGCGGGGCCGGCTTTGTTGCGCCACCAGAAGCGATGTGACTCCGATGAGGGCGGCGACACCGACGTAGGCTACCTTCATGCGTCTCCTCGTCTCCTCCTTTGCTTAAGGAGTGCTTTCGCCAATCTAACGCAAATGAGAGCTCATTTCGTACCGACGCGCTCGTCCGAAGCCGGTACCCCGGCCAACGGAGACAGCGATGGTTCGAGATGAGTTTTCTTGACCGCCAGCCGCACCCACAATCGAAACAACTGCCTATAGGACTGCAACACGCCCCGCACCGTGAAGTACTGACTCCGTCCGTAGACGCGCGGGTAGTGCCCGACCGGGACTTCGGCAAAGCGAAAGCCACGATCCTCGAGCTTTCTCAACAGCTCGATACAAAGACTGCCGTCGGTCTCGGTGAGCTCGAGTGATTCCAAGACGTGTCGGCGAAAAATGCGGAAGTCGCAATCGATATCGGTCACGCGGAGCCCGAACGCGAAGCGAACGAATCGGTGGTAAGGGTTGCCGATGAGCACGCGCAAGAACGGGTCGGCACGTTTGAGCCGGTAGCCGCTCACGTAGTCGATGTCCGGCGCGAGCAGTGCGGCGAGCTTTGCGAGCTCGCGCGGGTCGAATTGACCATCGCCATCCGTATAGAAGACGAGATCTTTGGTCGCCTTCGCGAAGCCGGTACGAAGCGCAGCGCCATAGCCCTGATTGACTTCATGGGTGATCACCCGAAGCTCGGGGACGACCCGGGTGAGCTCCTCGAGGATCTCCGGGGTCGCGTCGGCACTTCCGTCATTGACCACGACGACCTCATAGTCGTCTGTCAGCAAACGAGCGCTGCGACGCGCGCTGATGACCATGCTCGCGATGGTGCCGGCATCGTTATAGGCCGGGAACATGACCGTGAGACTGGGGATGCGATTGGGTTGCTCGAGCGCGCTGATGGACTCTCTCCTCATCCCTTGCAGGCCTCGGGGGACCGTTCCAGGGGGCATTACCGAGTGGCAACTTAGCGCGCAAGTTGAGCGCTGTCAACCAGATGGAGACGGAAAGCTAGCATAGGGCCAGAGCCGTGTCAATGACCGAGCTCCAACGGATGAGACAAGGCGCCCAACGTCGCGCCCGGAGGGAGCGAACGCAACACGACGAGGTCGTCGTAATCGGCAGCGGCGAAGCTTTGGGTCGAGTTCGCATCGGACAGTACCCCCACTCCCAAAGGCCGGGAAACCTCACGATTGCCGAACGTCTCTCGATAAACATCCGGCACCCGGTAATAGACCCGGTGCCACTGTTTCTCATTGGCCGGGCCGGTCCCGGCGACGACGGTCCAGGCCTGACCGATGCCCGAGCGTCGAAAAAACGAGCCTGTCCGCAGCTGTGCGCTCCAGACGAACTTCACGGTCTCCGGAACGAGACCCAGCTTTCGCCGATAGCTGAGATAGAGTCCCGCGGCGCTGTCGGCGGTGTCCTCGTAGCGGGCGTCCGCGCCCTCCGGAACCGCGCGAATCCTCCATCGCCAACTGATATAGGGATAGTCGATCGCGCTCCAGCGGATCTCCTTGTAGAGCATCACGTTCTCGCCCGTCGCCTCCGCACGCAGGAAACGATTGCCATCCTCTTCTTCCACGACGTAGGGAACGACCCCTTCATCGCCAAAGGCACGCGCTTTCCAAGTGGAAGGCGCCTCGCCCACTTCAGCGGACTCGAAGTCTTCCAAAACGAGCCTGTCGGGCTTCTCCTCGACCGCCGCGAGCGAAGCGCCAATCACCAGAAGCGCCGCCGCGGTGCCGATTCGTATAATCGCGTTCAATGGAACGCCTCGCTCTGGACCGATGGGCTTCTCCGTGGCTGCGCAACCAACACGTCGCGCGCTATCGATGGTCGGCAGGGTTCGCCAAAAACGCGCGGGTCCTCGACGCGGCGTGCGGCACCGCCTACGGCTCGCGGCTGATGAGCGAGTCGGGCGCGTCCTCCGTCACATCGGCGGACCTGTCCATGGAGGCCTTCGCCGCCGCCAGACGCGGGGACGCCGACAACGCACTTCATCTCGTGCGAGCCGACGTGTGCGCCGTTCCTTTCGAGACGAACAGCTTCGATCTCTACACCTGCTTCGAGACGATTGAGCACGTCGAGGCCGACCATGCGCTGCTCGAGGAAGCGAGGCGCGTCCTCGGCCAAGACGGGACCCTGCTGTGCTCGACCCCCAACCGGCATCTCCTCAGCCCGGGGAACACCATCGAAGACCGGCCAGCGAATCCGTATCACGTGCGCGAGTACTCGATTGACGAGTTTCGCGAGCTGCTGGGATCCGTCTTCTCTTCGGTGGCGCTGTTTGGCCAGACCTGGTTCTCGAACGCCCATCGCGATCGACTCGCGCGCGCGGGCGCGCTCGGCAACTCTTACGCCATCCGCTTGCATCAGCTGCGAAACATTTTCGGACTGCCTTGGGAAGGACCGAGCCGCCACGATCCGCGACCGCTCGACGACGACGGCGTGCCGGAGGTCGTGATTGGCGTGTGCCGCCCCTAGTGCCCTTCTTAGCGGCTCTACCCGATGATCCGTGCGGTCTCGATCAAGACGGGCTCGACCGGCACATCCCGATAGCCGTCGCGAGTGGTGGTGGGGACGGCCTCGATCGCGTCGACGACATCCAACCCCTCGGTAATCTTGCCGAACACCGCATAACCCCAGCCAGACGACTTGTCTCGGTGATCGAGCGGCGGGTTGTCCTTGGTGTTGATGAAAAACTGTGACGTCGCGCTATGGGGGTCATTCGTGCGCGCCATGCAAATCGTGCCCCGGCCGTTGAGCAGCCCGTTATCGGCTTCGTTCTCGATGGGTGCCTCGGTATCTTTTTTCGTCATGTCGGCAGTGAATCCGCCCCCTTGAATGACGAAGTCCGGGACCACGCGGTGAAAGATCGTCCCGTCGAAGAATCCGCTCCGCACATAGCTCAAGAAGTTTTCCACCGTCTTGGGTGCTTTGTCGGGATAGAGCTCGAGCTTGATCGTTCCGAGGCTCGTCGTCATCTCGATGACCGGATAGGTGATGTCGGAGCCGGCTTCAGCGGGCGCGGGCTCCGGAGCCACCTCCGGCGGCGCCGTCTCGACCTCCGCGGATTCTTCCACTGGCGTTTCGTCCGGGGCGGGCTCTTCGCCGCATCCAGTGCACGAAAGCGAAAACATCGCCAAGAACAGGCCCACCGTGAGCCAAACCCACTGCTTCGACTGCATCGAGAAACTCTCCTTTGTTGAGCTTCCTATTCTAGTGCGCCGTCCCAGTAACTCGTCACATTAATCTCGGCCCGTTTTACGCGCCGGCTTCATTGTCGACGCTACTACTGGGACAAGAGACTAGAACAACCGCATCTGAACCGCCGGCGGCGGCAACAGACCTTCGAGAGCGAGGAGCTTTCGTTTGAGAGACAGCCCTCCCCCAAAGCCGGTGAGCGAGCCGTCCGCGCCAATCACGCGATGACAAGGTACGACGATCGGGATCGGATTGTCGTGATTCGCCGCACCGACGGCCCGCCCGCCTTTGGGCCGGCCGACGATCTCCGCGATCTGCCCGTAGGAGACGGTACGCCCGAACGGGATCTCGTAGACCGCCTGCCACACCGACTTCTGAAACGGTGTCCCGCGCAAATCCAACGGGAGCTCGAACACTCGACGCTGTCCTTGAAAGTACTCTCCGAGCTGACGAATGTAGAGCTCGTGCCCACCTTCGGCGGGATAGAGCTTGCCGACGTCGAAATAACGCCCGAGCCGACGCTCCCGTGTCTCGCGGCCGCTTCTCCCCAGACCGATCGCGGCCAGCCCGTCCTCCGACGAATAGATGTCCAAAACGACCCCACGGATCTCGGGAGGCTCGAAGCTCGAGTGCAACAACATCGCCCCATCCCTAACACGACCGGGCCGATGCGGCCAAGTCCGATTTGATTTAACATGCGGGCACCCATTCATGAAAGACGCGCGCGCGATCCTCTTCGACTGGGATGGAACGCTGTTGGATTCCTTCCCCGCCACGTACCACGCATCGATGGCCGTCTTGACCCACTACGGCATTCACGTCGACAGGCAGACCTTCCTAGACACTTATAGCCCCAACTGGTACGACTCGTATGAGAAGCTGGGCGTGCATCGAAAAGAATGGGACAACGCGGACCGCATGTGGCGCGAGACCTACGTCACACAAATCTCCGAGCCTTTCTCCTTCGTGCCGGAGCTACTCCAGGAGTTGAGAGGCCGCGACCTGACCCTCGGTGTCGTCACGAGCGGAGATCGCGGACGCGTGACGCGAGAGCTCGAAACTTATGGCTTCGCCGAGTTCTTCGACGTCGTGGTCTGCTTCGAAGACACCGTCGAGAAGAAGCCGCATCCCGCACCGCTCGCGCACGCCCTCGAACAGTTGTCGCTACCCGCCGAAGCGACAATTTTCGTCGGCGACCGGCCAGAGGACATCTCCATGGGAAGAGCCGCCGGAGCCTACACCGTGGGCGTGGAAAGCGAGTATGGTCCCCGCCATGTGCTCGAGGAGGCGTCGCCGGATCTCATCCTCCCGCACGCCGGCCAT
>JAJCXL010000152.1 GCA_029263435.1 Acidobacteriota bacterium
CGAGACCTCGGTAATGAGGGCTCGAATGTCGTCGGAGCTCCATCCATCAGAGCCCAAGATCTCGAGCTCGCGGACCCAGACGTATCGAAGGTCGGTAGGAGGATCGAATCCCGCGGTGGCGCCGCAGGTGAGCAATCGGCCGCGATGGGCGAGCGTCTTGAGGGAGGGCACCCAAGTGCTCCCGCCCGTGAAGTTCACGACGACATCGACACCTTTTTGTCCGACCTGTTTGGCGATTTGCCACGCTTCGCTGCTGAAATCCGCAGTGGCGGTGTTGATGGCATAGTCCGCGCCTAGCTCGATGAGCTTGGAGCCTTTGGTCTCCGAGCTGGTGCAGGCGATGACGCGCGCTCCAAGACTCTTCGCGATCTGCACGCACGCCGTACCGACCCCTCCGCTCGCGCCGAGAATGAGCACGAGGGCGCCTGGTGCTATCTCGGTGCGCGCCCGGAGCATGCGCCATGCGGTGCCGTAGGCGACGGGGAGGCAAGCGGCTTGGGCAAAGGTGACGTCGTCTGGGATCCGAATCGCTTGGGTGGAAGGCGTTCGGACCAGCTCTGCCATCCCACCGGGAAGGGTCTCGCCCAACATGCCTTCATCCGAGGACGGGTTCAAGACGACGCGATCGCCCGGCGCCCAGTCGGTGACACGCTCGCCCACGGATTCGACGACGCCGGCAATGTCCCCTCCCGATATAAACGGCATGGGAACGGGAAGTCCAGGCATCCCTCGGCGTACGAAAATATCGAGGTGGTTGAGTCCGACCGCGCGCACCCGTACGAGGACGTCGTCGGGTCGCGCTTCGGGATCGGGCCAGTCGCGATAGACGAGGTTTTCGAGCGCTCCTTGCCTTTCGATGACGGCTGCTTTCATCGACAGCTATCCTACCCGATCGCGGTATACTCCGCGCCTATGGGGCCGCTTCCCGCCCTCCTGCTCGTTGCCCTCGCTCCAGCGCAGGTAGGCCATCCGGACATCTACAGTATCGACCTGGTCCCGACTCCGGATTTGAGAGAGGTTCATGGGGAGGCACAGCTCGCCTGGGCCAAAACACCGTTCGCAGTAGCGGTCTCCGCGGACGGCCATCATCGATACGATCTCGAAGTTCGGCTAGAGAATCTTCCTCCGCCCTCGACCCTTGGCGATTACACGAGCTACGTGCTCTGGGTCGCGACCCCTTTGATGGAGCCCCTCATCAATCTGGGTGTCGTCGCAAATGGTGACAACGCCGTCGGTACGGTCGAGCTCAATCAGTTCGTCGTGCTCGTCTCCGCCGAGGCGAATCCCGAGGCGACGCGAAGAGAAGGACGTCTCGTGCTGCGCGGCCGTTCGCCGTCGATGCGCATCCAGCCGGACAACCACCTGATGCTTCCGCCGTCTAGAGCGTCGGGGATGGCGCATCACGGGGTGTGGCCTCATCCGCCGATGCATCCCGCGGTGAGGATGATGCCGGGCCTCGAAGATCTTCAGCCGGCGGCTCGTCCGTTTCTTCCTCGAGCCGATCGCGGCGAAGAGGTCCCGACCGCGGAGCCCCGTCGCGTGGTCGCGCTCGAAGACGGACAGACACTCGACCTCGTCGCCGAGAAAGTACGCCGGACGATCCATGGGCACACGTACATCATGTACGGCTTCAATGGGCAATATCCCGGCCCTCTCATCGACGTCGCTCGCGACTCCACGATCACGGTGCAGTTCGAGAACCGGACCGATCTGCCTACCGCCGTTCACTGGCACGGAGTCAGGCTCGACAATCGATACGACGGCGTCCCTGGCTTGACGCAAGAGCCGGTCCTTCCCGGTGAGAGCTTCGAGTACCGGATCCACTTCAAGGATGCCGGGATCTACTGGTATCACCCTCACCATCGCGAGGATATTCAGCAAGACTTGGGCTTGTACGGAAACATGATCGTCCGCCCCCCGGAGCCGGATTTCTGGGCCGATGTCCACCGGGAAGAAGTGCTGATGCTCGACGACCTGTTGGTACGAGACGGCGAGCTCTACCCGTTCGGTCTCGAGCACGCGACGCATGCTCTGATGGGCCGATTCGGAAATGTCCTGCTCGTCAACGGTGAGCCTCGCTATTCACTCGAGCTTCGTTCAGGGGAGGTGGTGCGGTTCTTTCTGACCAATGTGTCGAATACCAGGACGTTCAACTTGTCTTTCGGCGGGGCGCCCATCAAGGTCGTGGGCTCGGATCTCGGAAAGTTCGAGAGGGAGGCGTGGGTCGACTCCGTCGTGATCGCACCGGCGGAGCGCTACGTCATCGAAGTGCGTTTCGATGCGGACCGGGTGCTGTCGAATCGAGTGCAAGTTCTCGATCACAGCTTCGGGAACTATTTCGGCGAGGTCACCGAGCTCGGCGCCATCTCGGTCACGAAAAACGAAACCCTTAGAGCTCTCGCGGACGATTTCGACACGCTGAGGGAGAACGTGGATGTGATCCGTGACATCGATCCCTATCGCGGTTCTTTCGACGGGCCGATCGATCACGAGCTGCTCCTGACGCTCGAGGTAGGCGATTTGCCCGCCAAGCTCTTGCAGCGCATGCGGGCGGATAGTATCTACTTCACCCCGGTCGAGTGGGCCGGGACGATGCCGATGATGAACATGCCGTCGACGAGTCGAGAGGTGCACTGGATTCTGCGAGATGTCGTCACGGGCAAGGATAACTCTGAGATCGATTGGCGGTTTTCGGTCGGTGACGTCGTGAAGATTCGGCTCGTCAACGATCGAGATGCCATTCACGCCATGCAGCACCCGTTTCACATTCACGGACAACGCTTCGTCGTGATCCGGCGAAACGGAGTCGACAACGACAATTTAGTCTGGAAGGATACGATGCTGCTCGCCGTCGGCGAGACCGCGGATATCCTTCTCGAGATCTCGAACCCGGGAAAATGGATGGCTCATTGCCATATCGCGGAGCACTTGGAGACCGGCATGAAGCTCGTCTTCATCGCCGAATAGGAGGAACTCGTGACCCGTCGCATGCCTTATTGGCTCGTCCCTATCATCCTGTCGATCTTCGTCCCGACCGGACTCGCTCAGTCGGTGAGCCAGCTCTCGGACGAGGCACGGCAGTTCGTTAGCGTCGAAGCGCCAGTCGTAGCGCTCATCGACGTTCAAGTCGTCGACGGGACCGGCGCCGCTCCGAAGAGTGGTCAGACCGTCCTCATCGACAACGGCCGCATCGCCGCGATCGGTGACGATGTCTCGATTCCGCCCGGTGCCGAACGACTAGAGCTTTCGGGCCATACCGTGATCCCGGGGCTCGTGGGGGTGCACAATCACACCTTCTACACGACCTCCGTGCGCACATCGCAAATGAACGTCACCGCGCCGCGGCTCTATCTGGCGAGCGGCGTCACCACCATTCGCACCACCGGGAGCTACTCGCCTTATAGCGAGATCAACATGAAACGGGCGATCGAAGAGGGTGAGATCGTGGGACCTCGGATGCACGTCACCGGTCCTTACGTGAGCGGTCCCGGCGCCAGCACGATGATGACTCAAGTGTCGAGTCCGGAAGACGCGAGACGCATGGTGGCTTACTGGGCGGAGGAGGGCGCGACATGGTTCAAAGCCTATACGATGATCTCGCGTGCCGAGCTCGGTGCGGCCATCGACGAGGCGCATCGTCGCGGGTTGAAGTTTACCGGACACTTATGCTCCGTCACGTTCAAAGAGGCCGTCGATCTCGGTATCGACGGCCTCGAGCATGGATTTTTTACGAATACCGAGTACGACCCGAACAAGTTGCCCGATGAATGTCCGCCGGGCTTCCGCGAGAGCCTGAGAAACCTCGACGTCGATAGTGAGCCGGTTCGACGAACGATCGGACATATGATCGATAACGGAGTTGCGCTGACCTCGACCCTGGCCGTCTATGAGATCTCGGTTCCCGACCGACCGCCCTTGGAGTCGAGGACTCTGGCCGCGCTCGCGCCCGGCGCTCGCGACGAGTACCTGACCCGCCGGGACGAGATCAAGAAGCAGGCCGACACGTCGAACAGCTCGGTCATGGCGGACTTGTTTCCCCGAGCCCAAGCGTTCGAATACGCCTTCTTCAAGGCCGGAGGGCTCCTCGCCGCCGGGGTGGACCCGACCGGAAACGGTGGAGCGCTTCCGGGGTTCGGCGACCAAAGAAACTATGAGCTCTTGCTCGAGGCCGAGTTCACTCCCGCCGAGACTCTCCAGATCATGACCCTCAATGGAGCGAAAGTCTTGGGCGTGGACGATGAGCTGGGCTCGGTGTCGGCCGGCAAGATCGCGGATCTCGTCGTCATCGATGGTGACCCGGTGAGCCGTCCGGGTGATATTCGAAACGTCGTCATCGTGTTCAAACAAGGCGTCGGCTACGACTCCAAGAAGCTGATCGACTCGGTCGAGGGTCTGGTCGGGCTCAAATGAAGCTTCGGGCTCGTGGTCAAATGAAGCTTCGGGCCGTGGTCAAGTGAAGCTCCGCGCTCTCGTCGGCTTGGCGCTCGTCTGCGTCCTAGGCGCCTGCCGTGGTGAGGACGGCGTACGGGTCCATTACACGAAGCGCGAGATCATGGTGCCGATGCGAGACGGTGTCGAGCTGTTCACCATCGTGTACGAGCCGAAAGACAGGTCCAGCACTTACCCGTTCTTGCTGTTGCGCACGCCCTACGCGATCCCGCCTTATGGACCCGACGCTTATCGCGAGCAGCTCGGACCGTCGCCAGAGTTCGATCGGGACGGATTCATCTTCGTGTTCCAAGATGTCCGAGGGAAGTTCCGATCCGAAGGGGAGTTCGTGGTCATGAAGCCCTATGACCCCGCGAGCGGACCGGACGAGAGCACCGACAATTACGACACCATCGAATGGCTCCTGGAGAACGTGGAGAATCACAACGGGCGGGTGGGACAGTACGGAGTCTCCTATCCGGGTTTTCAGACCGTGATGGGCATGATCGACGCTCACCCCGCGCTCGTAGCTTCCTCACCTCAAGCTTCACCGTCCGATATGTTCATCGGCGACGATTGGCATCACAACGGTGCCTTCCGTCTGATGTACGCGTTTAATTGGCTGTCCCGAAATGCCCAGGTCCGTGACAAGACGACGACCGAGCGGGTGGAAGCGTTCGACTACGGCACTCCCGACGGCTACCGTTTTTTTCTCGAGCTCGGTCCGATCGGAAACGTCAACGAGCGTTATTTCTCGTACTCGGTGCCTACTTGGAACGAGTTCATGCAACACGGCACGTATGATGACTATTGGAAAGATCAAGTGGTCCTTCCTCACTTGAACGACATCGACCACGCCGTCTTGAACGTGGGGGGATGGTTCGACGCGGAAGACTTCTACGGGCCGATGAGCATCTATTACGAGATCGAGGCGCGCAATCCGGACAATGACAGCGTCCTCGCGGTGGGGCCGTGGCTTCACGGCGGCTGGAATCGGATGAGCGGCGACTCGCTGGGTCAGGTTCAGTTCGGCTCGCCGACATCGGAGTTCTTCCAGAGCGAGATCCACCTGCCGTTTTTTAGGCATCACCTCAAAGACGCGGGAGACCCTGAGCTTCCCGAGGCCTATGTCTTCGAGACCGGCTCGAACGTCTGGAAGAGCTATGACCGGTGGCCGCCCGAGACATCCGTGAAGCGAAAGCTCTTCTTGAGAGAGGACGGCGGTCTCGCGTTCGAGGCTCCGGAAGAGGCGTCGGGCGCGGATAGCTATGTCAGCGACCCCGATAAGCCGGTGCCGTTTACGAACGAGACTCGCACCACCCAAGGACATCTCTGGATGATCGAGGACCAGCGATTCGTCGCCTCGCGGCCCGACGTGCTCGTCTATGAGTCAGATGTTCTCGACGAAGACCTCACGATCGCCGGGCCGATCCTTGCCCATCTCGAGGTCGATACCACCGGGACGGACGCCGATTTCATCGTCAAGCTCATTGATGTCTTTCCCGGAGACGCGCCGGATAACGACCCGAATCCGGCGGGCGTACGGATGGGGCACTTCCAGATGTTGCTGGCGGGTGAAGTGTTTCGGGCGAAGTTTAGAGACAGCTTCGAGCACCCACAGCCGCTGGTACCGGGAGACAAGACGACGATCGAGTTCGACTTGAGAGATCGTAGCCACACATTCGAGAAGGGGCACCGGGTGATGGTGCAGATCCAAAGCACTTGGTTTCCGGTCATCGACCGAAACCCGCAGCGATTCGTCGATATCTACACGGCGCAAGAAGACGACTTCGAAGTGGCGACGCACACGATTCACCGCTCGAAAGACTCTCCGTCTTATGTCGAGCTGAACGTCGTCGCGCGCTGATTTCAGAGGGTTGGCGTTCCAGCCGTCTAGCGTTTCAGCTGAGCGCCCGTCCGACGATGTCGTCTTCCATCGCTTGAAGTCTCGACCGAGCGTCCGGGCCGACGACCTCGAGGTAGAACTTGATCTTGGGCTCGGTGCCGCTTGGGCGGACCGCGACCCGTCCGCCGCCACGAAGATCGTAGAGCAACACATTGCTGCTCATGCGTTCTTCAAGAGCCAGATCCGCGAACGTCTCCACCGCTTCGCCGCCGATGCTCGTCACGCTCTGGCTTCTCAGAGCGGCCATGGCCGCATCGATCCGAGCGGCACCGGAGGGACCGTCGAGGGTGACGCTCTTCGAGCGCGTCGTGAAGACGCCGAAGCGTTCACTCAAGTAGCGCAGCTGATCTTGTATCGTCTCGCCCCGTGACTCGAGCGTCGACGCGAGCTCCGCCATGACCAGCGCGGCGCTCAGCCCGTCTTTGTCTCGAACGACGGTTCCGATGGTGTAGCCCAAAGCTTCTTCGTAACCGAAGACGAAGTGACAACCCTCCTCGAACTCGAGACGCATGGCCTCGTTGGCGATCCACTTGAATCCAGTGAGGGTGTCTTCGTAGCGCGCGCCCAGCGCCGCCGCCATGACCGAGAGCATCCGCGAGGACACGACACTCGCCAGCACGAGGGGCTTTTTCACCCGGGTCGTCGTCAAGACGTGATGCGCGAGCAAGACCCCAATCTCGTTTCCGTTCAGAACGGTGAAGTCGCCATCCGCCCCTCGGGCGGCGACTCCCAGCCGATCCGCGTCAGGATCGTTGACGAGAATCAAAGAGCAATCGTTGGCCTTCGCGTGCGCGAGCACGAGATCCAACGCTCCGGGCTCCTCTGGGTTGGGAAAGCTCACCGTCGGAAACTCGGGATCCGGCACCGCCTGGGAGGCGACCGGGTAGAGATGGGAGAACCCGTTTTGCTCCATCAACTCGATGAAAGTCTTTTGACCGACGCCGTGCAGCGCCGAGTAGGCGATCTTCAGTGTGGAAGCTCGAGAGACGTAGGCGCGTACGGACGAGGCGGCGCTGCGATAAGCGTCGTCGATGCCGGAGACGGTCTGAATGAGCGACGATTCCGGCGCTCGCTCGATCTCGTCGGGCCAGGGGGCGGTGTCGATGGCGTCTGCGATCCCGGCGTCTATGGGAGGAATGATCTGGGCGCCGTTCTCCCAATAAACTTTGTAGCCGTTATAGGCGGGCGGGTTGTGGGAAGCGGTGATGACCACCCCGCACGCAGTGCCGATGTGCTCCACCGCGAACGCGAGCACCGGAGTCGGGGTCGGGCCTTCGAGCCAATGCACGCTGACGCCGAGGCCGGCGGCGACCGCGGCCACTTCTTTTTGCAGGCTCTCCGAGCGATGCCGAGCGTCTCTGGCGACGGCAATGCCGCGGACGGCCGCGTCGGGCACCCGGTCGAGCAGGTAACGGATCACGCCGTAAGTCACTTGAATGACGACGGCTCGGTTCATGCGGCTCTCACCGGCGCCGACCAGGCCGCGGATCCCGGCGGTGCCGAAGGGGAGCCTGCCTGAAAAGCGGCTCGCAAGCTCCGTGGCGGCGTCGTCGTCGTCTCTGTCGACCAGGGCCGTGAGCTCCGCTCGATCCTCGTCATCCACCTCGTGCTCCAAATAGAGACGGGCCCGCTGTCGAATGACTTCTCGCTCGGACATGTCGTCTAGCGGGCGTCGAGCTCGGTGACGGATTGATAGAGGACTTCGACCCCGCGGGTGCAGTCGTTCCATTCGGTCCATTCGCCAGGATTGTGGCTCACCCCGTCTTTGCTCCGAACGAAGATCATCCCCGTGGGAATACCGTGACGGGCGACGTTTTGAGCGTCATGCCCCGCGCCGCTCGGGAGTCGGTAGGTCCCCAGACCGAGACTCCCCGCGGAGTGGTCGATGTGGTCCTGGAGTCCAACGTCCATGTGGGCCGGCCCCTCGGCGGCGAACGGCTCTATTGCTATCTCCGTTCCGTCCTCACGGCCGATCTCGGCAGCGCGGAGGCGCACTCGCGCGATGACATCAGCCACGACGGACTCATCCAGGTCGCGAAGCTCGATGGTCACCTCGACTCGACCTGGCACGACGTTGGGCGCCCCCGGTAGGGCTCTCACCAGCCCTACATTTCCGACTTGTCGACCGGGCTTGGCCATGACCTCTTCGCGGACCGCTTGTGTGAGCTTCGAGGCGGAGATCATGGCGTCGCGCCGCTCGCTCATCGGCGTGGTGCCGGCGTGGTTCGCGAAACCGACGACCTGGGCTTGGAAGCGGTAGATGCCGACGATGCCCTCGACGATGCCTATCGGAACGCCGTCACGATCTAAAGTCGGGCCTTGCTCGATGTGGAGCTCGAAATAAGCGGCGTAGCTCTTCGGGTCGAGGATCGCGCGCTCGATCTCGTTGGGGTTCTGCCCATAACGCACGATCCATTCGTGCAAGCTCACCCCGTCCGAGCCGGTAAGGTCGAGCTCACCACGCATCGGACCTGCGGTGGCCGCGCGGCTACCGAACAGGCCCTGGCCGAAGTGAACCCCTTCCTCATCCGCCCACACGATCAATTCGAGCGGGCGGCGGGTCTGTTCACCTAGATCCGAGAGCGTTCGAACGACCTCGAGAGCACCAAGAACCCCGAGCGTCCCGTCGAAGATGCCACCCTCGGGAACGGAGTCGATATGAGAGCCGAACAGGATCGCGGGGAGATCCGGTTGTTTTCCGGCCCGTCGGCCATGGATATTCGCGGCCTGATCGACCCAGACGTCGAGCCCGGCGCGGCTCATCTCTTCGATGAGCCAGCTTCGGGCCTTGCGATCGGGCTCGGAAAAGCCGAGGCGCGAGATGCCGCGCTCGGGATTTTTCCCGAACGCGGCTATCTGCAGGAGATTTTTTTTCAGCCGGGTCCCGTTGACCCGGAACTCGGCGAGATCACCTTCAGCGCTCGACTCCTCAGTTGTCTTCACTACTCGAGAGATATTGCTCGGCTTCCGCCCGTCCCGGAAGGTTCGCTCCGGCGCCGCCGATGTGGGCGAGACTTTGGTACGTCGTCCGGGCGAGCTTCGTGTTGCCGGCTTGCTCTGCAGCCCGGGCAGCACCGAGGAGCGACCGCACCCGGTTCTGAGTGCGAAGGAGAGAAACCCTGAACTGCTCGAGCGCTTCTGCCGGCTTCCCGTGAGCGAGAAGCATTTCGCCATAGAGCTCGTGCGGAGGTTTGACCGGAGTGTCGGTCTCTGATTCACCCGGGGGCCCGGAGGGCGGCACGAGGGTCTCGGCGATCGCGACTGCTTTTTTCATCAGTTTGAGCGCCTCGTCGGTACGACCTTGGCTATCCGCGATGAGTGCCTCGACCTCGATCCAGGAGATCTCGACTTGCTCACGGCCGGGGGCGCCCTTTTCCATTTTCTTGGTGAGCGCTTTCAAGCCGTCGCTCGCTTTCTTGGCGGCGGCGGTATTACCGGTTTTCGCGGCACTCATGCCGCTAGCCAGAAGCACGGCCGCGGCGGTGCGCTCGTTGATCTCGCCCGTCCCTCGGATCTGCTCGAGAACACCGTCGATATTGCGCACTTCCCACTTCTCTGACTCGACCGTTTGGAGCGACTCCATCCGTGCCAAGGTCTCACCGATCCGAGCCGGAGCATCGTCGCGGTTGGCGATCGGTCGAACTTCTTCGACTTGCTCCTGCGCTTTGTCGTACTGGCCCTGCTGCAGATAGGCATATTGGAGCCAGTAGATGGCGTGCCACGAATGACGGGTGGGGGAGAGTCCCTTGCGCTTCGCGCGCGCGACGGATGCCCCGTAGGACTCGACATTGCGCTCGACGACGTGATCCCACATTCCGTGTTGCACGAAAATGTGCGAAGGCATATGGAGCGCGTGCACCGCTGCCGGTGCTATCTCCGAGTACTTGTGCGCCGCATAGAGTGCGATCGGCGCGTGGACCGGATCGTCGTAGGCGTGGATGATGTAGTGCGCGGCTCCCGGGTGATCGGGGTTGGCGCGAAAGACCATCTGGGCGATGGCTCCCGCCTGCATGTCTTCACGCACGCTGTCGGGTCCTCTGACCCTCGTGCGCATCAGCGACAAAGAGTAAAGCGACGCGGCTTCGTGGTCTTCGGGGTTCGCATCCGCGAGCTGCCCCATGGCCTCGGAGTAAGCGAGGGTTCGCTCTTCCGCGGTCCCCGCTCCGAACAAGAGCTCTACCGCTTCCATGAAGCCTCGTTCCCGCGCGTTTGGCGCTTTGTCGAGCCGATCCTTCCGGCTGCGTCCGAGCTTTTCGAGCGCTTTGCGCCCCGCCGGTAGATCGGTCGAGCTTGCCGAGAAATGGTGACCTTCGTAATGGCTCAACGCTTCGCCCCAATAGGCGAGGTAGAAATCAGGGTCGAGGCGCTGGGCCTCTTGAAACGCCTCCACGGCGTCTTCCCACTCGAAGCTATGCACCATGCGTACGCCGTTGAGAAACGCTTCTTGCGCCTCAGCGGAGCCAGAGTTCGGAAATTCGATCTTGCCTAGAACGCTCTCCTGAGCGGCGCCAGTTGTGACCGAGGCGGCCACGAGAGCCAATGTGAGAAACCAAGTCTGTTTCATATGATGAAACCTCCCAAACCCATCTTTGTACCAGAAACGACCCCCTCCGCGCCACTGACCGCGGCGTTCTCGAGGCCCGATCCGTTCTCACTCGACGCGAAAAGGGGTCTGACCCCTTTTTCGCGGTCCGAGCCGGAAAATCGGAGCTCGCCTCGCCGTGCTCAGTGAGACACTGCGTGGGCGAGGTAGGCGAAGCCCACCCCCGTTACGGACAGGATCGGAACGGCGATGGAAGAGGTCTCCCTGCGAGCCTCGGGCAGCAACCGGCTCCCGCCAAGATAGAGAAACATTCCGGAGAAGCCCCCAAGCATCAATGCCAGGACGGAGGCGGGGAGCACGATGGCGGACTGCGCCAACGCTCCGAGTAACGGCGCTATGGCGGTGACGACGAGCGTTGCGGTGGCTTCCTTCGCATTGTGATTCGTGCCCAACATGATGCCGACCACGCTGACACCGTCCGCGAGCTTGTGGAGGAGGACCGCGACCGCGAGTGACACCCCCAACTCTTGCCCCGCTTGGAACCCTTGCCCGAGCCCGACCCCGTCGAGACAGCTGTGGGCCACGCGGCCCCTGGCTCCACCGAGCCCGGCCAAACGGGCGGTGCCATGAGAGCTCACCGCTTTGCCGAACAAGCAGAAGAACAAGAAGCCA
>JAJCXL010000153.1 GCA_029263435.1 Acidobacteriota bacterium
GATCTCGAGAAAATCTCTCACAGCTTTCTCCGAGTGCTGATGGGGATCCATCATCACCGGGTGAGCTACCCCGGCTTCGATTTCGAGAAACAAGTGGAGACCGTGGTCGTTCAAGACAGCCGATGAAAGAGGACCCCGACCAAAACACCCAAAACGATCGACCGGAGCGCGAGCTCGTCGTCCGAAATTGGCAACGTAGCCATCCGGTGGACGTGCGAGGGCTAAAAGAGTTTCTTCGAGAGGTAGCCGATGCAGTGAGTCTTCCTGCGGTGGGGCTCACCGTCGCCCTCGTCGGCGACACGAAGATCCGGAAGATGAACCATGACTTTCGAGGCTTCGACAAGCCCACCGACGTGCTGTCGTTCCGCTCGGGCCCGCAAGGGCGTGCGGGCGAAGCCACCGCGGACGAGACCGGCTATCTCGGCGATATCGTCATCTCGGTCGAGACGGCTTTCGGTCAGGCGAAGCGTCGAGGCAGCCTCTTGTCGCGAGAGCTTCGAGTGCTGACGCTCCACGGCCTGCTTCACCTCTTGGGCTATGACCATGAGAGCGACGACGGTGAAATGCGTCGCGTCGAGTACCGCCTCCGTCGGCGATTTCAGATCACCACCCCCCGGAGGCTGTCGGCTTGATCCCGACCGCTGTCGCACTCGCAGGAATCGCCGTACTGCTCGCCATCGCGCTCGTGCTCGCGCTCATCGATGTGGCGTTCGACTATTTCAGCAAGATCTCGATCCGAACCTATCGCGAGGAGAGTTGGAAGACCGAGTATTTGACTCAGTCCCTCGAGGACCCGATGAGTTTTCTATTTCCTCTTCGCGTCGGACTCCAGGGGGCTTTCACCGCGACGGCGGTGTTGGTCACGATGCTCTTTCTCACGTCGAGCGCGACGCAGCCGCTCTTGATGGCGTTCGGCACGATGCTTTTGATCTTTCTCGTCATACGAGAGATCTTCCCGAACATCATCGCGCGCAAGAACCCGGAGAGGCTCCTACTCACACTGCTTCCGGCTTACCGCTTCTACGTGCGTCTCGCCACCCCGCTCAGCCGACCGCTCGGGCGTCTCGTCGCACTGTTCGTTCCGAAAGATGGGGAGCAGGTGACGAACGAGGACGTGCAGGCATTCATCGAGGCTGGCGAGGACGAAGGTATTCTCGAAGGAGACGAAGGCAAGATGGTCCAGTCCATCGTCAAGCTCGGGGACAAAGTCGTGCGCGAGGTGATGACGCCGCGGCCGGCAATCATCGCCCTGAAGCATGATGCGACCTTGGCGGAGGCTCGCGAGCTGTTCATCATCGAGAAGTGCTCTCGCGTCCCACTCTACCGAGAAACCCTGGATACGATCGAAGGTCTGGTCTATGCGATCGACTTGCTCGCGTTTGCGGAGACCGACGCGAAAACGCCGATCCGACGCTTGATGAGACCGGTGAAGTTCGTGCCCGAGACGAAGAAAGTCTCGGCGCTGCTCGGAGAGTTCCAGATGAGCAAGCAGACCCTCGCGATGGTCGTCGACGAGTATGGAGGGATCTCCGGTCTCGTCACGGTGGAAGACATCGTCGAGGAGATCGTGGGCGAGATCCATGACGAGTTCGACGACGTCGCTGACGAGATCGTGCAAGAAAGCGATGGCGTGTTTCTCGTCAGCGGACGCGCTGATTTCGAGAATGTGCAAGAGGAGCTCCACCTCGATGTCGGCCGGACTGGGTTCGAGACCGTGTCGGGCTATATCCTCGACGCGATCGGGCGAATCCCCCGCACCGGGGAGATCATCGAGCACAGCGGCGTTCGGATAGAAGTCGTCGAAGCGGATGGTCAGAGAATCCACACGGTGCGTTTTCACGCCCGCCAAGGCGTGAATTGAAGTCCGGCTTTATCGCGATCGTGGGCCGGCCGAATGTCGGCAAGTCCACCCTGTTGAACCGACTCGTCGGCCAAAAGCTCGCTATCGTGTCTCCGAAGCCGCAGACGACGCGCAACGGCATC
Source organism: Acidobacteriota bacterium (assembly GCA_029263435.1). GTDB lineage: Bacteria > Acidobacteriota > Vicinamibacteria > Marinacidobacterales > SMYC01 > JAJCXL01. Next base: position 1,984 of record JAJCXL010000153.1, read on the forward strand.
TTAGCGGTCGCGCATCGAGACGGGGCGCAATTCGTTTTCTACGACACACCAGGCATTCACAAGCCCGCGAATGAGCTCGACCGGCACATGCTTCAAACCGTCGTCCAGACCCTGAAGCGCGCCGACCTCGCGTTGCTCATCGTGGACGTCGGTGATCCGATGAGCGCGGGGGACCGACGCGCTCTCGATATCGTGAAGAAGACCCGCGTCCCGATCGTTGTCGGCATCAACAAGATCGACACGAGGAGCAAGAGCCAGATCTTGCCGATCATCGCCGGGTATAGCGAGCAGCACGAGCTCGCCGCGATTGTCCCGTTCTCCGCACTCACGGGAGAAAACGTCGACCGGCTCGAAGGCGTCCTTCGAGAGCATCTCCCCGAGGGCGAGGCGCTGTTTCCCGAAGAGACCGTCACGGAGCTCCCCGAGCGGTTCTTCGTTGCGGAGATCGTCCGGGAGAAAATCCTCCGTCTCACCCAGGAGGAAGTGCCCCATCAATCGGCTGTTTCGATTGAGCTCTGGGAAGAAGGGGAGGCGCTCACCCGCATCGAGGCGTCGATTCTCGTTTCGCGACCTTCCCAAAAAGGCATCCTCATCGGAAAAAATGGTGACATGTTGAAAAAGATCGGCACTTCGGCACGCAAGGATATCGAGCAATTCTTGGGCACCCACGTCTACCTCGGCCTCCACGTGAAAGTCGAGTCCGACTGGCGCGACAACCGTCGGGTTCTGGGTGAGCTCGGACTCTGAGTTTGGTCGGGTGGTTCCACTAACTGCAACAAAATAGGCGAGTAATGGTTAGTACCGCTTGGTGCTCCCGCGGCGTTTGTGGTAATCTGCCGACAACGATGGCCGCATCGATTCCGCTAGGTTTCCAAAATGCCGTTGACCCGGACACCTTTACTCGAGACTGTGCGCAAACTGGTCTCTCGAGGTGCGTACGTCAACGCCTACAAGATTCTCAGCCGTCGACACCCGTCTGACATCGCCGCGATCTTAGGCGACCTCTCCGAACAGCTCCGGCGCGAGCTCTTCAAAACCCTCTTCCAACGGGACTTAACCCTCGCGAGCGAGGCGCTGTCGGAGCTCGGGCCCGAGCGGGGCGCGGTCATTCTCGCGGAGATGTCCGCGAAGAAGATTTCGACCATCCTGCAGGAGCTCGACCCGGACGACGCCGCGGATTTCGTAGCCGATCTGCCCGAGGAGCTTCAAGAAGAGATTCTGGGCTCGATGCGAGCCAAGGAGGCCTCCGAGGTCGAGGACCTCCTCCAATACACCGAGCAGACCGCCGGGCGCATCATGAGCCCGAAGGTGTTCTCTCTCCACGTCGACACGACGGTGGAAGAGGCGATTGCCAAGCTTCAAGACGCGGGCGACTTGGAGATGGTCTTCTACATTTATGTCGTCGACGACCACGGGAATCTCGTCGGGGTGCTTTCTCTGAGACAGCTCTTGCTCAAACGGCCGGAGACGCCCATCGCGGACATCATGGAGACGGACGTCTTTCGGGTC
>JAJCXL010000154.1 GCA_029263435.1 Acidobacteriota bacterium
GGATCCTCGATGTCCGCGAAATGGGTATAGGCTCCCTCGACCACGACCCCCTCCAGCTTCGTCAGGTAAGTGCCGATAGCGCCCATCTCCTCGGCGGGCACCCCTAGCCGATGGAGGCCGGTCTCGATCTTGAGATGGACATAAGCGGTCTCGTCGAGGCGGCTCGCCGCGCTCGACAGAGCTTCGGCCGTGTCCTTGCGAAACAAGACTTGGCGAAAACCGTGAGCCACGATGGTCTCGCAAGCCGAAGACTCGGAATGCCCCAGGATGAGAATCGGCTTGTCGGGCTCCATTCGATGAAGCGCCAATGCTTCCTCGAGATCGTTGACCCCGTACCAGTCGGCGGCCTTTGCGAGCACGGGGGCGACGAGAGCTAGACCGTGCCCATAGGCGTCGGCCTTGACGACCGCCATGAGCTTGCGGTGCGAGTCGAGGAGGTCTCGAAACACGCGCGTATTCGCGAGCAGACGCTCACGGTCGATCTCGATCCACGAAGTCAAGCATCCCCCGCATAGGCTCTCACCAGCGGCTTCATCGTCATCGTCTGCACGACGAGTGAGAAGAACACGAGGATGGCGGCAAAGACCAAGAACTCCGCTCTGAAGGGTACGTCTCGCGGCAGCCCGAGCACGAGTGCGATTGGGATAGATCCCTTCAGCCCTCCCCAAACCATGATGTGAGCCCAACCGAGACTGTACGCGTGTCGGGTCTTACTCGCGAAGTAGTAGACCGGATAGACCGTGAGCGCTCGCGCAACGAGCACGATCCCGATGATGAGCAGTCCCGGCAAGATGTACTCGGTCAGATTGCCGACGAAGAGCTTCATCTCGAACCCGATGAGGAGGAACAAGAAGGCGTTTATCAGAAAGTCGATCACTTCCCAGAAATTTTCGACGGTCTCGATCGTTCTCTCGGACATCGAGAACATCTTTCCGTAGTTCCCGACGATGAGTCCGGCGATGACGACCGAGATCACGCCCGACAAGTGGAAGATCTCCGCGACGAGAAAGCTCCCGAAAACGAGAACTACCGTCAGCGTCACTTCGAGCAAATGATCGTCGAGGCCTTTCATCAGGCGGTAGCAAATGAGACCGAAGGCAAGCCCGACCGCCGCGCCACCCAAACAGACTTTCAGGAAATCGCCGGTGATCGCGGTAACCGAAGCTTCCGCTTGACCCATCATCACCGCGAGGAGAGCCGTGAACAATACGACGCTCGTCCCGTCATTGAACAAGCTCTCTCCCTCCATCAACGTCTTGAGCCGTTCCGGTGCTCCCACCTCCTTGAAGATGGAGAGTACGGCGATCGGATCGGTCGCGGCGACCATCGCGCCGAAGAGAAGCCCTTGGAGAAACGGCATGTCCAGTGCGACGTGGAGCATCCCGCCCACGAGAAACGTAGCGACGACGAGACCTGGAAACGCCATCGTTGCGATGGGAACGAGGTTTCTCCGGAGCCTCTCCAGATCCATGTGAAGCGCGCCTTGAAATAGAAGGGGCGGCAGCACGATGAGAAGAATGAGCTCTTTGCTGATGTGTAGATCCATGTGGATCGGCAAGAAGCTCACCGCGACCCCGATGAGGACGAGAGCGGTCGTATAGGGCACCCGGATCCGTTTGACGAGGATCGCCACGAATGCGGCAACACTGAGCAGAATGAGCAGATCTTCGAGGACGATTTCGGTTTCGGACATGGTTTAAGGCTCCGGCGGGGAGAGAGACCAAATCTCTATCCACGGTCCTTTGTGAGTGTGGCGGGCCGACGGCGGCCAGTCTTCGTTATCGAGATAGGGCGCGAGCCCGGAATCGGAGTTGGCCGGTGCGATCGTCTCGACGAGGGCCCCTTCGCGGCGTACCGACTCGAAGACGGCGCGAACGTCCTTGGGGGGCGGAAGAGGCGCGCGTCTCAAAACGACCGTCGTCACCCCTTGGGACGAGACCGGCGCGAGTCCGGCTCTCAAATCCTCGTACGGCGTGTAGATCCGGTTGTGCTCGTCGCCGCGACCGAGAAAGTAAAGCTCATAAGACTGCGGCGCCCGCTCCGCCACTTCGAGCAGGGACGCGTACTTTCCGCGTTTGTCGAGCTCTGCCTCCGCGTCGTTGACGCGCAGACTCTCTCGAAAGCTCGCCGCCGATTGAGGCAATGGGACCGAGTAGGATTGGAGCAGTACCGATTCACCCGACGGCACATGATCCAAGATGAACCGGCGCGCGACAGTGCGCGTATCTTCCCCTGCGAAAAGACGATCGATTTGGACCACATAGTAAAGAGGTTGCAAGCTCGCGCCGATCGCTACGGCCATCGCTGCCCACCGCCCCAGCTTCGATCCCACCACGCCAACCCCTAGCCCTGCTGCCGCGCAGATCGCCGGTAGGATGGGATTGACGTACCTCCCGGCGAAAAACGTATACGTGATGAACGCGAAGAACATCGCAGGAAACGCTCCCCACAAGACCAGCTGCCGCTTGGATCGAGACGCCATCACCACGATGCCTACGACCATGAGGGCGAACATCAAGTAGCCGATTCCCTGGGTCAGAAGAAATTCCAAGTAGCTCGGCAAGCTCGGAAACAGCGCCGCGCCGCTATCGAGGCTCCGGTCCACCACCACTTGCCGGTTCGCGCGCATGTGTGCCAGCGCGGTGGGAAAGCGGAGGAGGACGAAAGGAGACAAGAGAAAAAAGGTGACCGCGGAGCTTGCCCCGGAAACGAGGACGCAACGAAAATCCTCCCGCCGTCGAAAAGCCCAATGGCCGAGGACGAATGCGGGTGCGAGGAAAATCATGTAGTAGTGCGTCGCGAAGGACACCCCGAGCACGATGCCGGCCGCCACGTAGCTTCGAATGGTTCTCGTCTCGAACGCGCGCTCGGATGCCCACACCGCGAGGACGAAGAGCAGCCCGCTGGGGACGTCGTGCTTGAGATAGTGCGCGTCGCGCACCCCGACATAGGCCAGCGCGAGAAAGAGTGCCGCGGCTCGAGCCGCCACCCTTCCGAAGTGTTTCTGGACCAGCCCGTAGGTCACTGCGATCGTCGCCACCGCGCATAAGACCCCCACGAGCCGGGCCGCGATGTAGAAATCAGTCGGATCGGTGAAAAACTGCGCTTGGAATGCCGCGAGGCTCTCGTAGCGGCCTAGCGCCCAGCCGAACGCGAACAAGCCGCCCATGACGGCGAAGATGAAGTAGAAGAAGAAGCTCGGATACAAGTAGTAGCCAGGGTCGAGCCCTCTCGCTACCGATAACGATCGAGCCATGATGTTGACTTCGTCCGGGTTGTAGACCTCCGGCAGTCCGTGGTCGATCCCATATAGCCGCAGCGCGGCGGCTACGAGGAGGACGACGACGAGAAGAGGGTCTCTCATCGTTTCGGACGGGGCACTAGGACGTCGATTGATGATGAATGACGCGTTGGAGAATCTCGTCGAGGCTCACTTTCGGCTGATAGCCCATGAGACGGGTAATCTTGGAGACGTCCGGGACTCGCCGAGCCATGTCCTCGAACCCTTCTTCATAAGCTTTCTCGTAAGGAACGAAGACGATCTCGGAGGTGCTCTTGGTGAGAGCCTTCACGCGCTCAGCGAGCTCTCGGATGCTGATCTCGAAATCGGATCCGATATTGAAGACCTGGCCGGGCGCCTCGGGATGATCGATGAGGCCCACGAGTCCGCCGACGACATCGGAGACGTCCGTGAAACATCGGCTTTGACTCCCATCTCCGTACACGGTGATGGGCTCATTGGCGAGCGCCTGGCGAACGAAGTTCGGGATCACCATGCCGTAACGGCCGGTTTGTCTCGGCCCGACCGTATTGAACAGCCGGGCGATGGTCACCGGGAGCCTCTTCTCTTTGTAATAGGCCAGTCCGAGAAACTCATCGATGGCTTTCGAGCACGCATAGCTCCACCGGCCTTTATCGGTGGCGCCCATGACGAGGTCGGCATCCTCGGTGAACGGAAAGGCCTGGCTCTTCCCATAGACTTCCGAGGTAGAGGCGAGCAGGACCCGCTTTTTTTTCTTGTCGGCGAGCTTGAGAACGATCTCGGTGCCGTGCACGTTCGTCTCGATGGTCCGCACCGGGCTCTCGACGATCAAGCGGACGCCGACGGCTGCCGCGAGGTGCACGACGACATCGACCCGGTCCACGTTCTCCGCCGTCACCGGCTCGTTCATGACCGTCTCTATCGTGTAGCGGAACGACGGGTTGTCTTTGAGATGCTCGATATTGTCGATGCTTCCGGTGGATAGATCGTCCAGCACGTAGACTTCGTCGCCGCGATCGAGAAGACGTTCGGAGAGGTGCGAGCCAATGAAGCCCGCCCCTCCGGTGATGAGTACTTTCACTGCCAGCGGCCTCCGCTCGCCGGCCCTTTGTTGCCGGCTTTCTTCATGACTTCATAAACCCGATTGGCGCCTTGGGCGTCGACGAGCCGAGAGCCCGCGTCGCCCATACGTTTGCGTCGCTCGGAATCCTCGAGAAGCGCCAAAGCGCTGTCTCGAATGACGTCCGGCTCCACGTCCGTTCCGAGTCCCAGATGGACGATCGTTCCGTAGCGAGCGAAACCGTCCATGCGATCCCGCTCCCGGGTGTTCTGACACAAAACGATCCCCGGCCGTCCAAGCGCGGCGATCTCGAACACCGTCATGCCTCCCGAGCACAGAACCAGATCCGCTTCGAAGAGAATGTCGGCCATGTGCTCGACGTTTTTCAGAATCGTCGGTCTCGACCGAAGCTCGGCGAGGAGAGCGTCGAGCTCTGTGCGATAGCTAAAGGCAGGGCCCAGCACGACGGTCGTCTCGAGCTCTTCCACGGCGTCGAGCGCCAAGAGCGCTTTCATGGTCAAGTTCTGCGGGTCGCTCCCGCCGAAGCTCAACACGACGCGGCGTCGTCCATCCTTCGCGGCTGCGGAGACAGTGGTCTTCGCTTTCTCCCGAAACGAATCGCGGAGGATCGCGAACGCGGGGCCAGCATGATAGTCGTTCAGATCGGCTTCGTCTTCTTGCATGGCCGCGATGATGATCGAAGCGAGCCCTGTCGGGTTCTCGATATCATCGAGCGAGTCCACGAGATTGACCGTCGAAGCGCCGAGGCCTGCGAGGGCGCTCAAGTAGTCCGCCTCGAGATATGGCTGGTCGTTGACGATGATGTTTGGAGAGTAGTCGCGGATGACTTCGAGCATGGTCTCGAGGTCACGGCCGCCCCCACCCGGAACCACTCTTACCGAGTGACCCGACTGAGAGATGTGCTGGACCCCTTCGGGGAGATCGGCGCGCATCAAGAAACACATATCCGCGTTCGACACGATCTGGGTGAGCTCATTCGCGACGGCGAGACTCCGATAGACGTGGCCCATCCCCATTTCGGCCCCGCCATCGACGCGAAATAGGACTCGCGGCAGGTGCACCAGCTTCTCGGCGAGCCAGAAGTCGTAAATATCGTGGACGGTGAGCGCGGACATCTTGTCCATCAAGACGTGTCCGATGCGTTCTCCCAACCGCTGGTTAGAATCGAGAACGTCTCGCCGAACCACCCGGATGGCGCCGTCCTCGTGATAGAGCGGAGCCAACTCGTCCCGCCTCTCGGGCCTCTCGAAGAGAGGCACGAGTGTTTTCTCCGGCCGGTGCCACGCGAGCTTGCGTACCTCTTCGACCGAGATGACGGCGTCGTAGCTCTCGTCGGTCAATACGTCAATGGCTTCGTCGATCTGCTTCGCGGTCCGAAACGGAGACGTCGCTTGCAAGGTGACGACGATATCGAAGTGCTCGCCGTCTTGAGACTCCACCGTCTCGACCGCGTGTCGAACCACGGCCGTGATCTCGGGGAGATCCTTCGCGAGGGCTTCCGGTCGGCGAAACGGCACCTCGGCGCGATATTCGAGCGCCACGCGTGCAATTTGATCGTCATCCGTGGAGACGACCACCCTGTCGATATAGCGGCTTTGCTCGGCCTCTCTCAACGTGTGAGCGATGAGAGGAAGCGAGCCGAGCTTCTTGATGTTCAGGTAAGGCACCTCGTGGTCGCCGCCTCGGGCGGGAACCACCGCGATGACTCGTTGGCCGTTCTTCATCGAGGGCTCACAGCATGCGCCATTCGACGACGGTGTCCTCTGGGATATCGGTGGTGGCCGTACGGCCCACGACGACGTCGACGAATTTTGGATAGATGCCGGTTCCCGGACGTTTGAAGGTGAGCATCTCGCGGGTGATGGTCGCGCCTTTCGCGATCGGCGTGGCGGACACGATGCTGCGGCGCGCGTAGCGATAAGCCTGGGACTCCGCCTCGACCGGGCCTTTTTCGTATTGCCCCATCGCTTTTTCGATCGTGCGAATGCCTTCCATCATCTGCTTCAAATCCTTCGGATCGACGGAGAGATGGTGGTCGGGGCTGCCGGGAAGCGTCTTGTCGACGGTGTAGTGTTTCTCGACGGCCACCGCGCCGAGCGCGACGGCGGCCTGGGGCACAGAGATCCCGAGCGTGTGATCGGAGAGTCCGACCAAAACGCCGGGAAAGGCCTGTTTCATGTGCAGCATCATACGCAGGTTGGCGTTTTCGGCGTCGCACGGATATTGGAGCGTACAGTGGAGTAGCACGATCTGGTCGTTGTCCTTCGCACGCACCACATCGATGGCCTCTCCGATCTCCGGAATCGTCGCGAGGCCCGTCGAGAGAATGACCGGCTTGCTCTTGGAGGCGACGCGCTCGAGTAAGGGGTGATCGGTGAGGTCGGCCGAGGCGATCTTGAAGCCGGGGACGCCGAGCTCGTCGAGCATGTCGACCGCCTCGTCGTCGAACGGCGCGGAAAAGCAAAGCAGGTCGAGCTCTTTGGCGTAGCGAAACAGCGTTTCATGCTCGGCGGGGCCGAAGCTGTCGAGCTTGTCGAAGGTATCGTACTGGCTGCCGTCGGGATCGTCGGGCTCGACCCAGTAACGAGGTGCGGTCCGAGTCGAGATCTTCCCCGCTTTGTAGCTTTGAAACTTGATGGCATCGGCGCCGGCAGCTTTTGCTTCCCGAATGAGCGATTTGCCGAGCTCGATGTCACCGTTGTGGTTGACACCCGCTTCGGCGATGACGAAAGCGGGGTGATCTTCGCCTATGAGGCGTCCGCCAAAATTGATTTCTTTCATTTCTCGTCCAAGTCCACGGACCTCAAATTGGCGGTGCTCGACCGCACGTGAGCGTTCAACTCCAAAAGCGTCGGGTCTTCGTCCAGAAGCTGAATCGCCTCTAGCGTCGAAAGGACCCGGTCCGAACGGTACAGTCTATCGAAGATACGTTGTACGAGCACGAGATCGTCGGGCTCGTCGACGGTCAAACGGTACTCGGGCCGGTAGAGAGCAGGGTCGAGTGAGTGGTGCAGGATCCGGAACTTGTCGAAGTTCTCTTTGATGTAGAGCGTTACGAGCTCGGATCGGTGGCGGTCGTCTCCGTCACGGTGGCTCGCCGAAAGCGCCCGGCGGGAAACCACCTCGGAGAGGATACCCATGAGGAGCGCGTCGCCGGGGACGTAGGAATAGTCGGCGTCGGCCTCGAGATGCGCCGCGGTCAAGCTCTCGATCAAAGGGATATCGGTGAGAGGATTGTCACCGGTGACCCGCACGACGTGCTCGGCATCGAAGTGTCTCGCGAGCTCGAGGTGGCGGCCGAGAACGTCGTCCTCGTCGCCGCGGAAAACTTTGACGCCCAACCCCTCCGCGAGCTCCACCAGGACGTCGTTCTCCGGGGCGGTGGACGTCGCGAGCACGAGCGGCTCGAGGCCTCCGAGCGAGGCCAAGCGCTCGAGCAAGCGGGTCAGGAGAGGCTTACCGGCGAGCGGTGCGACAGCCTTAGCCGGGCAGCGGACGGAGCGCATCCGGGCGGAGACCGCGACGACGACGCGGCCATCGGTCCAGTTCACTCGGTCAGTCAAACAGCTCCTCCGTCAGGGGCGTCCATGCGGGGATGTCCCGGTGGGGCTTGCGCCCGATCACGCGATCGGCTTCCGCCGGGGACAGGCCTTCGGCATGCCTGAGATAAGCCAGGTGGTCTTGCACGAGCGGGACTCCTTCTTTGAGATCCACCCGACTCAAGATCGCTCTTCTCATCATGTGATGGTAGCGCTCGGCCCCGGCACTTCGACTCAACTCCGGACGGCCAAAGGAGGCTTCCGCTTGACGGATCAGAGTCACCATCGAAGCGAACTGCGCTTTTTCGAGCGCGGATTCGTAATCGAAGCCTTTGGCGCTGCGGTCGATCGTCATGTGCTTTTCGACGAGGTTCGCACCGAACGCGATGGCGAGGGCGGGGAGGATGAGTGACAACGTCGAACCGCCGTCGACATGGTCCAAGAATCCCACCGGAAGTCCGAAGGCGCGCTTGAGCGTCTCGATGAAGCGCAAGTTGGAGTCGGCGGGGTCGGTGGGGAAGTTCTGGACGCCGTGCAGGAGCATGAGATCCGTCGCGCCTTCATCCCGACACGCGGACAACGCAGTCTCGACGACACCGAGCCCCGAGCCTCCGGTCGATAGCAGCACGGGCTTGCCGGTCGCAGCCACCGCTCGGATGAAGTCGGGGTTCTCCATGTCCGTGGAGTGAATCTTGTAGGCCGCGACTTTCTGACGCTCGCCGAGCGTCAAAGACTCTCGATCGAACACGTCCGCGAAAATGGGGAGGCCCAGCGCCTGTCCGGCCCCGAGCACCCGATCCCACTCGTCCATGGAAAGCTCGATGCGGTCGAAGACGGAGCGGTTCGGATCTTCGGGTGAAACGAGTCGAGCGGCTCGAAACAGTTGAAACTTGACGCCGTCCGCTCCGGCGTCTCGTGCGTGTCCCGCGAGATCCAACGCGGTTACCGCCTCTCCTTGGTGGGCCGAAGCGACTTCCGCGAGCAGAAATGCCGGCTCGCCGTCGCCGATGACTCTCTTGCCTATTTTCATGATGTCGTTGACTCTCTCGAAACGCCGGCGGTGTCGAGGATCGCTGCCACGATGCGCTCGGTCGCGCGACCATCCGCGCCCCCGGCAAACTCTTGAATAAAGTCCTGTCGTTTCCGCTCGAGCTCCTCGGAAACGCTTGCGTCGAAGAGAAGTCTTCGGGCCGCATCGAGTATCGGCTCGCCCCCACGCACCCCGAGCGCGACTCCTTTTTCGACGAGGGCATCGAGATTGCTCGGCAAATTGACGACGAGCACCGGCCGGCCCAACACGAGAGCTTCCGACGACGCGAACGAGTCTACCGTCACCAAACCATCCGAGGCAAAAAGAAGCTCCAACAAATTGCTGTGGCCGGGCAGCATGCGAGTCCGTTCCGGCTGGAGCCTTTCAATCACCGCGTCATAAGGCGAGGTGGCCTCGGCTTGATGAGGCTTGACGAAGAGCCAAATGTCGTCGAGCTGTTCGATGGCTTCGACGAGCTCCGCGAAGACCGGTCCCACGGCGGTCCATCGGGTGGCAAGGACGACGAAGCGGCTGTCGTCTCCGAGTCCGAGCGAGCGTCTCACCGCGGCTGCGTCGTAGCCCTCGGCGGCTCTCAGGAGGTCGTCGAACTTCGGGCTGCCGGTGACTTCGATGCGGTCGGGGTCGTAGCTCCCGCGCTCGACGAGTAGATCTCTCGCCGCGGTTCCATAGACCGCGGTGCGGGTCGGGATCGGTACCGCCTGCCCGTCCGATTCGCCCTCGAGCTCGAACGACGCGTGCTCATGCGAGAAGTAGTGCGGGTACATGATGCCGTGCTGAATTGCGAAGGACGGGATGTCGAGCTCCCTGGCAGCAACGATCGCGGCCCGTCCGAGCCCGCTCGATTCCGCGTAGAGCACGAGCACGTCCGGTCGCTCCGCTCGAAGTGCGCGCGTCAATTCATGGAACGAACGGATGGCCCACGGGTGTTGGCGGTAGAACGTGTCGAAAAAGCATCCGAACGCTTCCTCTCCGAGCGCCACGCCGCGATGAGTCGGCGCGGCCTCCCGGCGGAACTGGCGCCACATCCGCCGGCTCTCCGAGAACGCGCCGAGCAGATGGAGGCTCGCCCGGAGCGTGAAGTATCGCCGGATGGGGCGGTAGGGAAGCGCGCCCTCGCCGATCTCCAAGACGTCTTTTGCGCTATCGACGAGACCCCGTTGCTTGAACGGCCGAGGCGGACCGAAGGCGATGACGCTGGTGGCGGCGTTTTCGGCGACGGCTGGAAGGATTCGATCGAAGTACATCTCCCTGCCGCCGCGCCACATCGAGCCGTGAGTCAGGAAGAACACCCGCGGAGAGCCGGACGCTACGCTCGGAGGCCTCCGGAAGATGGACTTCACTCCGGTCGCCATCATCTTTAATAGGTCGCTCGCGTGAAGCATCCTCGTTCGAGCGCCGGAGGTGATTCTTTGCGGTGTCCTGCCACAGAGCTCGACGTCGTCGTGGAGGGCGCGGGCGGCCGTCTCGAGCTCGTGTCGCGGTGACACGATGACGAGCTTGCGAGGTTGGTGCGCTTCGATCAGGCGATGCAGTAGCTCGATATCGCGAATGACGATGCGCAGCGGTGTCTCATGGTAGAGATACAGCTCTGACCACCACCACAAGACCAGCGGCCCGTAGCGAAATCGCTCGCGAAAGAACTCGTTGCCGAAGCGCTTGAACCACCGGATGACCTCTTCTTCGATCTCGAAGTCGAGCTCTTCCGGGCTCACGGAAGGGGAAGCGAGCAGCTGGTGTGTCGTCGCGTAGGTGATGGATGCCTGGTCGAGGGCTTTCGCGACATCCTCGCTCGGAAAGCGATCCTGGACGATCTTGGGATGCTGCCAGGCAACCAGGGTCGCTCCTTCTGACTCGAAGGAGCGAAGGCGGCTTATCTCGTCGGCGGTTTCGGGAGCGCGACCGACGAGCACCATCGTCTCACTTTCGGTGCTCAAGCCTGGAATTATACAATTCCGACATCATGTATCGTCGTGAGTTCTTGCTGAGCGTCCCGCTGTCGGTCGTCTCTCTCCGTCAATCCCCCCCATTGTTTCGGATTTCCTTGGCCGAGTGGTCTTTCCACCGCGCGCTGCAGTCAGGCGAGATGGACCCCTTGGATTTCGCAACGGTCTCCAAACGTGACTTCGACATCGATGCCGTCGAGTACGTGAACGTCTTTTTCTTCGACAAGGCGGAAGATACCGGCTATCTGGCGCAGCTTCGCGCGCGGGCGGAGAACGAAGGTGTCACGAGCCTGCTCATCATGTGTGACAACGAAGGCGATTTGGGAGCGGCGGATGCCACCGCGCGGACTCGCGCGGTGAACAATCATCACAAGTGGGTCACCGCTGCGCGAGCGCTCGGATGTCATTCGATCCGCGTCAATGCGAAGAGTGATGAATCGCTGGAGCCTTTGGAGCAAGCAAAGCTGGCAGCGGATGGGCTGCGCAAGCTTTGTGAGTTTGCCGATCCTCACGAGATCAACGTCATCGTCGAGAACCACGGCGGCATCTCCTCGAACGGAGCGTGGCTCGCTTCGGTCATGAAGCTCGTGGATCATCCGAGAGTCGGTACGCTGCCGGATTTTGGAAACTTCCTCATCCGAGCCGAGCCGGAGACGTGGTACGACCGCTATCGAGGGGTGCGTGAGCTCATGCCGTTCGCCAAAGCCGTCAGCGCCAAGTCATATGATTTCGATACCGACGGAAACGAGACTCGAACCGACTTCGAGAGGATGATGGCTATCGTCGTGGAAGCGGGCTATCGCGGCTATGTGGGGATCGAGTACGAAGGCGACACTCTCAGCGAGGCGGAAGGCGTTAGAAGGACGCGGAATCTACTTCAACGCGTCGGCGAGAAGCTTTCGCTCGCCCCTTGAAAACCGGTTGTCGTAACGCGCTGTTAGACTTTCTGTTCCATTTTGGAACAGAAGAGTGTCGGAATGTGCAACGAATGCGGCTTTTGGGCAAAAAAAAAGCCACCGCCGGGGTTTAGCCCGGCTCTTTAGGACTTCCTCAGGGGTAATAAGAGGAGGGTGGCAAAGAGAAGCCTACCAGCAGTTGGCCGCCGGAGCAAATCTGGCAACGGGAACCTTTTGGACGCTCATCGCGTCCCTCGAAAGAGCGTCATTGGGCG
>JAJCXL010000155.1 GCA_029263435.1 Acidobacteriota bacterium
CTCTATTCTTTCGATCAGGCTCTCGGCATGTTGCTCGTGGTCCCGCCGAAACTGGCGCGCCACCTGAACGACACCGTCGTCGAGGAGGCCGCTGTCGATAGCGACTCCATAGGCGGCGATTCCGAAATACTCGCCTGACAAAGAGCCATTCAGGATCTCGATGTCGCAAGCGACCTGATCCCTGATGACCTCTACGGTTTCCCTGGTGATATTGGACATGATCTCTCCTTTTTTGAGGGTTTTTTCTCCAGCAACTCTTTCTCTTGCGAACCTAGTTTTCTCGGCGCCCGTTTCGTTACATCTCGACACCACTCCAACGGCGATGGCCTGCGTCGGCCTCGACTCGGCAGAAATCGTTGCTGTCGATGAGCCTCGATCGCGCGCCGAATGCGTCGCCGCCCACGGTGCAGCAAGACCTTCTGGTTGCTGTCGGACAATCCGAGAGAGACGCATACCTCGGAGGCACTGAGACGCTCCAGGTCTCTCATCTTGACGACGGCGGCCTGCCGGGCCGGCATCGACCGGAGCTGGTCACGGACCAGGGCTAGCGTTTCTCGAGACAGGAGCGCGTCTTCGGGGGTGGACCTGGACTGCGAGCTTCGCGACATCCAAGACAGGCGCCCCACCGCGAACTGTTCTCCGGCCTGGCTCAACTGCTCGGTCTCCCATTCCGATTCGCAATAGGACGACATTGGCCGCGCTCTACGGTCGGCATTGGCGCGAGCCCTTGCCTGATTCGTCAAGATGGCGAAGACCCACGTCTTTAACGACGATCGCCCTTGGAACCGCGGGAGTCCTTTGATGACCGCGACCCACGTGTCTTGCACGACGTCTTCGGCCGCCGCCCGGTCGAGGACGATGGACCGCGCCACGCGTAGCATGGACGGCGACAACGCCTCGAGCAGGGACTCGAAGGCGGACTCGCTTCCGTGAATAATGGCGTCGCGATGCGCGGTTTCATGCCGGCGCGGGCCTAGATCGCCTTCACGCTCGACCCTCGCTCGACTCCTGACGGATGGTTGCCGTGACTGACCCATAGCTGACTCCTTTCGTTCCCATCTCGCCGGGTGATTTCCCGGTGAGTGAGTCGAGCTTGGCGGCAGGGTCGATCAGGCTCAATGCCGAGCACGTCACGCGGACATCAAACGGAGATCACGGGTCAAATTATTGATTAAGAGAGATTTATGGGCTCGCCTATGACAGGCGAGACGAGACACCGTCTTTGCGGTCAGGCCTCGGAGGGGACTTTCAAAATGCGGATCGTCGGACCAAAAAGACGTCCCGGCTCAGGAGCGAACTCTTTCTCGAGCGGGCAGAGGTTGAACAATCTCTTGTAGCTCCGCGCTCTTTGAGTGTTCCCGCCAAAGCGTTCGTAGACCGTTGACGAGACGATCAAATATTCCACGCCGGCTTCTCGATAATCCTCGAGCGATCGGCGGACGAGGACGGACTCTTCGGTGAGCTGGTATCGATTCCGGTCGAGGACCGGGGTCTGGCGCTCCGCGGCGAAGTGAGTGCCTTCGGGGTAGCGCGATTCGATCCAAAGCGCCGCCGCGCTGCCTGTATCGGGAAGGGTTACGAGACGGTTGCGCCGGAGCGTCATCGTCGTTGGAAACCAAAGCGTGGCGCCGAGCATCACTACGAGCATGGCCGGCGCGAGAGCGCGAAGGCGCGGTCGCGCTACGGTGGCGTTGGCGATGCGTCCGGCAACCTCGACGAGTGCGAGCGCGGAGAGGATCGCGAGAAACGGATAGACCGGCATCAAGTTGCCGGCGAAGTTGATCTTTTGTGAAGAGTAGAAGCTGTAATACAAGACCGGATAGGTCAAGAAAACGCACAGCCGGCGATCGATCCGGTACAGCGCGACTCCGAGCCCGCCCAACCCCAGCAGGAAGAACAGCCCACCAGCGCCGTAATGGATGGTGTAGTTGGCGTGGTTGAGCCAGTTATTCGTCCCCGACGCGCCTTCGAGACCGGCATAGCCGTAGCTGTGGATCCCGGCCCCGACGTGCTCGAGGAATCGCGCCAAATCGGCATAGAAGTAGGGGCAGCCGATGAGAAAGCCGAGCACGGTGCCGCCCGCCGCCAGATAGGCATCTTTGCGGGAGAGCACGTGCCATCCGAGGCGGAATAGGAGCGCTGCGGCCAATGGAAGGAGGAGGATGGCAGAGTTGTATTTGACCGCCGCCGAGAATCCGACCGCGACTCCGGCACCCAAAGCGAGCGGGTGTCCGCCGCGATCGAGGTAGAGGATGGTGACGAGCACACTTATGGTCGAGAACAAGACGAGCAGGGAGTCGGGTTTGTTGTACTGCGAGACCTCGACCACGCCTGGAGCGACCGCGAGGAGCGACGCCGCCACCAGACCAACCCGGGTCGAGAACACCCGTCGGGCGAGGAAGAATGCGAAGAGTACGGCGAGGGTCCCGGGAATGACGCCCGCGCCGAACCGGCCCCAGAACAGCATGTCTTCGACTTGAATGGCGTGGATGTTTGGCCATCTTCCGGTGCCGGCCTGCAGGAAGTACACCACCAGATAGGTCCCGACATTGACGTAGGGTTGGACGCTTGGGTGATGCCACCAGCGAGGGTTCATGTCGCCTCGCTTGATCATCGTGAGATACGAGTGCACGTAGTCGTACTCGTCCGGGGTGTAGCTTTGGGGCAAACCGCTCGTAATG
>JAJCXL010000156.1 GCA_029263435.1 Acidobacteriota bacterium
ACCTGTTCCCTGGGATGTGGGACCGCCGCGCAGTCCGTTTCCGACCAGCCCGACACCGCGTTCAAGCTCGCGACGTTCGAGGTCAACGGGACCGAAGGCGTCGGGCTCGTGCTCGGCGACCGGGTCGTCGACATCGCTTCCGCGAGCCAGCACCTCGTCGACAACGCGCAAGTCAGTGCGATGGCGTTGCCGAACGAGATGAGGACGCTCATCGAGGAATATGACCGCGTCTCCGTGCGGCTCTATCAGATCGCCAATTTCTTTGGTGAGAACGGAACCGACGGCCACGAGTTTGCGTTCGATCTCGCCAATGTCTCGATCAAAGCACCGATCAAATATCCGTGGAATCTTCTCGCGGCAGCCGCCAATTACAAAGCTCACGCCGAAGGGATGGGGAACACCTCCGACAGTACGCCACCGGCATCGGCAGGCAGTCGCAGAGGAGGCTTCGACCCCTCGCGGATCGCCCAGATCGATCCGGCCCGCGACGCACCGGTCATGTTCGCGAAATCGCCTCGCTCGTGCATCATCGATCCGGGGGAGCCGTATTACGTGCCGCCGGGCCGCGAACGGATCGACTGGGAAGGTGAAATGGCCGTCATCATCGGCAAGAAGGCTTACCTCGTCGCTCCGGAAGACGCCCACGACTACGTCTTCGGCTATAGCATCATTTACGACTTGAGCGACCGAGGGGGTCGCACCCGCGAAGTCTCCATGTTTCCCGGTCCGAACTGGTTCGACGGCAAGAGCGTCGATCGGGGCGCTCCTTTCGGGCCGTTCATCGTGCCGAAAGAGTTTCTCCCGAATCACAAGAATCTGCGCCTGGTTACCAAAGTCAACGGCGTCGTCATGCAGGATCAAACGACCGCCGATTTGATTTGGCCGGAGGCCAACCTCATCGCCTATACGAGCTCCATCTTGTCTCTCTATCCGGGCGACGTCATCGCGACCGGAACTCCCGCGGGAACCGGTGCCGAGCGGGGCGAGTTCCTCAAGCCCGGAGACGTGGTCGAGATCGAGCTCGAAGGCGTCGGGACGCTCGTGACGCCCATCGAAGCCTACAAGAAGAGCGAGTAGCACCTCCAGCCAGGCGCGCGTCACGGTTTGCGAGCGGCGCGACCGCGCTCTAACATCTCGTCATCAGGGAGGAAGATCTCGATGATGCTCTCCGTCCGATTCGCCGTCCTTTTGCTCATCACCGTTGGCGCCGCCGCTTCTGCCTCGGACAGGGCGACCATGCTCGTCGTCGAGGGCGAAGGTGCAAATTATTGGCCCGGCTGGCGCGGCCCATCCCACCAAGGCTATGTGAAGGGATCGGGCTATCCGGATAAGTGGTCCGAGACCGACAACGTCCAGTGGCGGGTGAGCGTTCCCGGCGCCGGAAACTCGTCTCCGATCGTGTGGTCCAATCGCTTGTTCCTCACGACCTCGAAAGCGGGAGGCTCGGAAGTCTCACTGCT
Source organism: Acidobacteriota bacterium (assembly GCA_029263435.1). GTDB lineage: Bacteria > Acidobacteriota > Vicinamibacteria > Marinacidobacterales > SMYC01 > JAJCXL01. The sequence continues at coordinate 1,461 of JAJCXL010000156.1, forward strand.
CAGCTATCGCTTGGAAGATGGCGAGATGCTATGGGAGACCGTCATCCCTCAGCAAGGCGTGGAGCACGTCCATCCGAAGAACGGGCACGCATCGGCAACCCCGGTGACCGACGGCGAGCGCGTCTACGCTTCGTTCGGAACTCACGGGCTCGTCGCTTTCGATTTCGACGGAAAGATCGTGTGGCACGCGCGGCTCCCCAAGCTCGACAACTATCACGGTTCCGCCGGATCTCCCGTCCTCTATCAGAACACCGTCATCATTTATCAAGACCACCAGCAACAATCCTTCGTAGCCGCGTTCGACCGCGTCACCGGGGAGCGCGTTTGGCGGACGGAGCGCGACGCGCGCACTGGCTGGGGCACGCCCGTCATCATCCGGGCCGGCGAACGGGACGAGCTCATCGTCTCGAGCCAGCACAAGATCACCGGCTACGACCCGAAAACGGGTAAGGAGCTGTGGGGAGTCACGGGCAATAAGTTCGAGGTCATCCCCACCCCTGTCGTGGGGCACGATCTCGTGTTCGCTTCTTCGGGACGCGCCGGACCGACGATCGCAATCCGACCGGGCGGAAACGGAGACGTTACCGAGACCCACGTCGCGTGGCAGAGCCCGAAAGGAGCTCCGTTCGTTCCCTCCGGCATCCTCGTCGATAGCCAGCTCTACACGCTGAACGACATGCAGGCGATCGTAACCAGCTTCGACGCAACGAGCGGGAAAATCCTGTTCCAGGGACGGCTGGGAACGGCCCCCAAGGAAGGCTTCTCGGCCTCGCCGGTAACCGTCGACGGTAAGATCTTCTTCACCAATGACGACGGCGAGACCTTCGTGCTCGCCGCGGGTCCTGAGTTCGAGCTCCTTCACGTCAATCGACTCGGCGCGAAAACGCTGGCTTCCCCCGCTCTCGTCAACGGACGCTGGTACTTCCGGACCGCCTCCGAGCTCATCTGCATCGGCGGCTGACACACCAACAGCGGGGAAACGCACACCCGAGCTTAGTGATACCGATATAACATCGACTCGACGGCTTCTTTGAGGCCGACGAGCGACAGGTATAACACCGCCGCCCCCGCGGCGAAGCGCCCCATCCCCCCTCGCGAGAACGCGCTCGACAGATAGGCGCCCGCGAGCAGCGCCACTACGGGGAGCGCTTGAAACCAGTATCGAATCTCGAGCGGCGAGAGCAGGTCGAGGGCGAAGAAGGCCGCCGTCGCCGCGATCCAGACGCTCAGGCAGGCGTGAAACGCGCTCGAGAACCATCGGGTGCGAAGCACCGTTGCCCCACCTGCCGCTGCCGCGACGAGGGCGACCCAGCCGACTTGCTCACGCAGAAAGGCCAGACTCAGGGCCAGTCCGTAGCCGACCCCACCGCCGGCGCTCTCACTCTCGCGACCGAGAGCTCGTTCCCACTGCTCGGTCACGAGCGAGGCGTAGCCCAGATAGTAGATGCCGGCGGCGGCAAGAGCGACGCCGATGGCGACAGCGACCCTGCTCCGCTTCTTCGCGGACGGACCCGGCGGGACGAGCAAGAACAAAGACCCGACCCACAGCGGCCAGAGTAGCCCGCCCTCGAGGAGCATCCCGAAATGGGCCGCCAGGGAGACCAATGAGAAAACGCCGGCCGCGGCGGCGAAGGCCGGGCGTCCACGGATATCGGCCGCAACGAAGGCCGCAAAGCCCAGGGTCAGCGTCGAGACCGCGAAGACGTTCGTGAAGTTTCCCGCCGACAGCGCGAGAAAGCTGACCGGGACCGCGTGATAGACGAGCGCCGCCAGCGCGCCGGCGCGAATGTCGTAAAGAACCCGACGGGACAGGAGCACCAAGGCCACTCCGGCAATCACGTCGAAGAGCACGATGACGCTTTCGAGAGCTGCGACGCGGTCCATCCCGAGCAGCACCAAAGGCTCGGTTACTGCGAACAACGAGACCGGATAGGGGATCCGAAACGGCGGCTCGTGCTGGGTGACGGAGCTGGGGTACCAGTTGCCGGCCATGAACTCGCTGAGGCGATTGGCTTGAAAATCCGCGTCCGAGCTCAGCCACAAAGGGCACGCGATCGCTCCCATCTTGACGACGAAGGAGAACATCAAGACCGCGAGCACCACCCGCCGCTCGGAGTCCATCAGCGTCGTGGTCCATCGGAGTAGACCGCGCCCCAGGGCGACGAGAACGACGGTGGCAGCCGCCAGCAAGAAGACTTGCAACGCGTAGCCGGAATAGGCGAGTGACCGGAGAGAGACCAGCCAGCAGAACACTCCGCCGAGAGCGACGCCGGATCCTGCGGCCGACCACGGCCCGAGTCCAGCGACACGCGCCGCGAGAGACAAGAGCGCCGCCGCCAGCCCCAGCCAGAGCGACAGGTAGACCGGTCGCGCGCGTCCGCCGGGAGGTGAGATCCGAACGGAGAGAACTTGGACCCCCAGGAAACGCCCGCCGCCTGCCTCGAAGGTTTCAGACTCGATCCCGAGCCGGAGCTTCGAGCCCGTGCTCGGAAAGTCGAACCCGTAAATGCTCTCTCCCGGCCGTCCCACAGTTCGATGGACCGTGACGTCATTCGCCGTGAAGCTCAGTTGAGGAAGCGGCACGCCGCTCGCGCGAATGACACGCAACCGCACTTCGACCTTCACCGGGCCGGACGCTCGCAAGTTGTGGAGTACGACGTAGGACCGATCTCGGCTCCAGCGGAAGTAAGTGTCCCCGGCGCGCTCGCGCGGATGGAATCGATCGACGAATGCCGAATCGTAACCATGCTCGACATCTACGACGATGTCACCGGCGAGCCGAGCGGAGATCGCGGCCAAGCCGGCGACCAAGAATCCCGCGCAGGCGCCGAGCGCGATCCTGCTGAAGCTCACGAAACGATCAGAGTTTGCTCGAGAGCCTTTCGACGGCCCGGGTTCGGCTCCATCCAGCGCAAGGCATACTCCACGGCTTCCTCTGCAGTACCGATCTTGATCATTTTTCGAGACAGCTCCTCGACACTACGCCCGAAAACGAGTCCGTCGAACGGAATGTAGAGAATCTTCGCGCCATCGCTCGATAACGGACGATGGGAGGACCCTTTGGCGTAGAACACGACCGAGCCCGCAGGATAGGTCTCGATCACCGCACCTTCCATGTCGGCGTCGAAGTACTCACCGCGGACCACGTAGCTGAACTCACCGCCGGGGTGGCAGTGCGGGCCTTGTTGCAGGCACCCGGGAGGCATCGTCAGGAGCGTGGGCGCAATCCTCGGTCCCTGGCGGAAGAACCCTTCGAAGCCTTCGCCGACAGCGTCGAAGTCGAGCGTCTCCGGGTCGAGCTCTTTTCCCAATCCAACGCCTGAATTGATGAATTTCGGCTCGCCGCGAAGCTCCGACGCGATCAAAGACGTCTCACCGTCTCGAACTTCGGTGCCCGTGACACGGGACAAGCCCTCGAGAAAGTTCATTGAAACCTCCGAAGGCGATCCTACTACAGGCCAAACGCGAAAAGCCCCGGCTCGCCGAAGCGAGACCGGGGCTTAGGTAGCTTCGCGTTGGTAGCGTTGGGCCCTCCGTCACGTCGTGACTGCGACGAAACGCGGTCACGATGTTAGAAGGTGCGCCTCTCGCTCGCGAAGAGCAGGAGTCCCTCTTAGGAGGACGCCACCTCAGCGAAAACTGTAAAACTACTCACTAGACCACCTCCTTTTCCGGGCGTTCCATACCTCGACGGACCCAACCCGTCCGGCTCTCGGGGCCGCCCACAACCCGGCTTGGAGCCGCCGCGCCTTTTCGTTTAAGCCGACGCGGATCCTAGAACAATTCCAAGATCCCCCAACCTGCGAGATTTGTCAACGGGTTCAATGAATCGCGGTGCCGGCGGACCCTCAGCGTCGAGGCTTTGTCTAGGCCGCCACCGAAAGCGCCGGGACGAAACAACCGGCTAACTCCTTTACAACTTGTAGGCACTGGCGAGCGAAGCGCCGCTTTCGAGACTTCGTCGGACGCCTTCCTCTTTCGCCATGAGCGTGCGGGTAACGTCCACGACCTCGTCGAGGTGTTGGCTCGGAACGACGATCACACCGTCGACATCCGCGACGATCCAATCACCGGGACGGACATCGACGCCGCCACAGGTGACGGGTACATTCGCCCCCGCCGGTTGAATGAGCGCCCCGGGGCCATAGAGCACGGTGCCCTTCGCAAAGACCGGAAAACCCATTTCTCGCATGGACGCCACGTCACGGCAGCCACTGTCCGTCACCGCCCCGACGAGTCCGTTTCTCTTGCAGGCGAGTGCTATCAAATCTCCGAACATGCTGACGAGACCCTCCGTCCCACTCGCAACGACCCAAACGGCTCCGACGGGCGCCGCATCCACGGGCTCGAAAACGAAGCGCCGAATCGCGTCGTCGGCCATCGTCTCTCGGGCCGGCTCCCATCGAGTCGTTATCGCGGCGCCCGCGACCGGCGCGGAGGCTCCGACC
>JAJCXL010000157.1 GCA_029263435.1 Acidobacteriota bacterium
CGACAGTCGCACCGCGAGCTCGGTGCCTTTGCTCGCGGAGCGAACGAGAAGCAAGTTCGCGATGTTCGCGCAGGCGATGAGAAGCACGATGCCGGTAACGCCCAACAGGAGCAGGAGCGGCGCCCGAGCGTCGTCATGCATGGAGCTTTGTCCTTGGGCTCCGGCATTGAGAACCACCCGCTTCGCGCGAAACCGCTCGAGGGTCTGATCGCTCATGCCTTCTTGGAGCGGCGCCTCGATGTCGTTGATGATGGCACCATAGGTGACATTGAGTGCTTGCTCGGCCTGGGTCATCGAAATCTCAGGACCCAAACGCCCGAAGACATAGACCCAATAGCTGCGGCGGTCTTCGAAGCCGTTCCAGCCGGGTAGGACTTGCTCGCGCATCGTCAGCGGGACGAACACCGCTGGAAGCGACCCGAGGGTGGTCCCGTTGAACCCTCGGGGGGCGACGCCGACGATGGTCATGGATTGACCGTTGATGACGAGCGTCTCGTTGAGCACCCCCGGATCTTCACCGAAGCGCGCTTGCCAGTACGCATGACTCAAGACGGCGACGAAATGCGCCCCGGGAATCTCGTCGTCTTCGGGCCCGAGAAGCCGTCCGAGCGCGGGAGTCAAGCCGAGAACGGGGAAGTAGCCACCGGACACGAGCATGCCGTCCGCGTTCATCGTTTGTCCCTGAAACGCCAAGTTCACGCCGAACGCGCGGTGTCCGGCGAGGCCTGAAAGAGGTTCGGGCGCTGTCTCGAGGTCGCGAAACATCGGATGGCTGAACACGCTGTCGCATTCGCCGGCTTGATTGCAGGAGTTTCCGCCGGGCTTGGGCCCGGGCGCTTCGAGGTTGACGAGCTCCGTCGGGGCCGCCACCGGGAGGGATCGAAGCAGCATCTGGTCGAACATCGAAAAGATGGCCGTGTTCGCCCCGATTCCCAGAGCCAAGGAAAAGATCGCGACGCCACTCACGAACGGTGTCTTGGCCAGACTACGAACGGCGAGCTTGAGATTGGACATGGGACCTCTGGAGTTGAACGTAAACACCGGCGCGGAAGTTCCCTTGCGAGCTACCCCGAGGCGGCTTGGAGCATCGCTTGCGCGTGGGCCACGTTATAGACCTCTCCGGTGTAGCCTCCGCCGCCGGGGTAGTAGGGGTTGAAGTCGGGGCGCTGTCGATCGACGTCGAGGGCGCGAGGGTGCTCCGGATAGATGGCACCCGTGTAGCCGAGCCTCACAAGCTCCCGCATCACGCCGAACATGTCGACGTCGCCTTCATCGGGAAAGACTTCCACATAGTCCACGCGAGGCCGGCGCACCTGCACGTTACGAAAGTGCACGTGGTTGATGCGGTCTCGCTCACCGAAATAGCGGCACACCGCCACCGGGTCCTCACCCAGCTCGCAGGTCACGCCGCAGTCATAGGTCAATCCGTTCGCGGGGCTCGGGACGAGGGCTACCAGCTTCTTCCAGTCGTCGAGCGTCGCCATGACTTGCTCGGAGCCGCGACTCACGGGCACCGGCGGATCGTTCGGGTGCAGAGCCAATCGCACCCCAGAGGCTTCGGCGACGGGGACCACCGCCTCGAGAAAGTAGCGCAGGTTGCTCCACAGCTCCTTCGCGGAATGGACCCCAACCTCGGGTACGGGCGGAAGGTCCTTGACCCGATCGTAGTCGAAAGCGGTCATGCCCGCGCCTCCGCGACCGGCTACCTCGTGATAGCCCTCGGTGAGACGATGGGCGTAGAAGTTGTACTCGATGACCGGGAGCCCGACGCGCCCCGCGGCTCGGATCGAAGCTGCCGCGGCTTCGATCTCGTCATCACGTCCCTCGCGGCCGTAAATCGTCTTCGTGAGTCCGTCGAGTCTCAAATTGCTGATGGTGAAGCCGCTCTGTCCGAAACGTTCGATGCGTTCTCGAAGCTCCTGCTCCGTCCACGGGGGCGGCGGCCCTGCCATCAACACGTGGTCTATGCCGAGCTGAGCGAGCTTTCTCAGCTGCTTGGCGCCCGTCCTCGCACCGACGCCGAGACACAGATGGGGGAGGCGCAGGGGGGCGACCCGCTCACGCAAGGCTGTCCGGGGCTGTTCGACCGCCGCCACCGCGCCGGCGGCTCGTAAGAAGCCCCTTCTCGAAACTCTCTTCGTCATGTAAGGCGTGATCCTAGTCCCCTGGAACAGAAGTACGTTGCATAAAAGGCCGAGGTCATTTTGTGTGCTGGCAAGGCGTGACGCCGATGCCATATCTAGATATTACGACCGCCTTCCGCAGCGAGCCTGCGAGCGGAGGGCTAGGCCGAAGGCCGAACTGCCAACAAAGTCACAACGCCGCCAGCGCGCAAAAGGGCCCGAGATTTATGTGACGAATTTCTGGGACAAGACACTAGCTCGCGCCAATCGCGAAAAGGGTGCTCCGGCCGCGCAGGAGGAGCACCCCGTCCGACACGGCGGGAGTGGCCATTAACGCTTCGCCCATCTCGATCTCCTCCAGGCACTCGTACTCTGGTCCCGCACGTATGATGAACACGTCCCCGTCCTCACTGGCGAGATAGATCTTTCCGTCCACCGCGACCGGTGACGCGGAGAAGCCGGAGCCAACGTTCACGCGAGTCCGATAGTGGCGCTCGCCGGTGGCGAGGTCATAGGCACTCAGGATGCCGTTGTCGACGATCACGTAGAGGATATCGTCATAGGCGAGCGGGGTCGGGGTGTACGGCGAGCCCCGGTCGACTTTCCACGCGACGCGCCCGTCGTCTTCGATTTCGCCCCCGGCGTTCAATGAAAATATCGCGTTCGCCCCGGTCGGGTTCCCACCCGTGACGATCGCTCGATCCCCGACCACGATGGGAGACGGCGTGATGACTTGGAGATCTTCATGCGAGACTCGCCAGATCTCCGCTCCAGTCCGTGCGTCGTTCGCGCGCATGAAGTTTGCGCCGTTCGTGATGACCGAGGTGCCCTCCGCATGGCGATAGAGCGCCGGGCTACTCCACGCGGGCTTCTCATCACGTTCCGCCCGCCACCGCTCTTTACCCGTGGTCAGATCGTAGGCGGCGAGAAACGACCCTTCCTGTCGATCGTTTTGCACGAAGACGAGCCCGTCTCCGATAACGGGGGAGCTTGCCGGGCCCCACTGATATTGGCGCTCACCCCAGTAGCCCACGTCGAGGACGCCGACATCGGTCCGCCAGGAGAGCTCGCCGTCCATGTCGAAACAAAACAGGCCTTCGGAGCCGAGGAGGACCACGAGCCGCTCTCCGTCGGTAGCCGGGGTGGCGGAGGCGTGGCTCGCTTTGACGTGACGCTTGACTCGCGGGACACCGCGGTGGACGGTCTTATCCCAAAGACGATCGCCACTGCGTAGATCGAACGCGATGAGTTGCCAGTCGTGAGCGACGAGATCCTCAGTACTACCGCTGCCGACCGCATCGCTATCTCCGGTGCCGAAGCGTACGTCCGTGCCATCGTTTGCGACGGCGGTCGTCAAGTAGACCCGCCCGCCCCACACGATCGGGCTCGAATGAGAGAGGCCGTCGATCCCGGCCCGCCACAAGACGTTGTCACCGCTGAGCGGATCCCAGCTATCGGGCAGTCGTTGCTGCTCCGCGATGCCGCGAGCATTCGTGCCGCGAAACTGGGGCCAATCGAAAGCGCTAGCCGGAGCGGCCCCCAGAATCGTAAGAATAATGAGCGTAAGAGAAAAGTGGTCGAAGTGTCGCACGTCCCATCCTTTGGCTCCCTCGCGACGAGACTAGCTCGAAAGTGCTTCACACGTAAAGGCGTTCGCCACCCCGCTCTCGTCGACGGCCTGAGCCACGGGTCCGTAGAAACCGGAAACCGACCGGCGCGGGTCCCCCGACGCGACGAATCCGACCGCTCGTTATTCGTAGAGTCGATCCAAGAAACCACTCTCGTCGATGTCTCGGAGCAAGCTGTCATCGTAGAAATGTTCGGGCTCGAAGCGGCGCATTTCGTTCGAGTCGTAGAGTTCCATGGTCTTGCGGATTCCCTCATAGCAGGGATAGGGCTTGCGTGGGAAGCTCGCGCCTCTCGCATAGGCAGTGCGAGCGAGCTCAATGGGCAACCCGTGCCAGCGAACGAGTACGTCGGTGGCCAGCTCCGCGTCCCTATGAAATAAAGCGAGACCTTCCGCGGAGGCTTGTAGGAATTTGCGCGCGAGGTCCCGGTGGCGGTCGTTATCGAGCCAGTTCCGTTGCACCCTTACGCTATTGCCGGCAATAGACTCGCCCCAGGAGCTGGTGTCGGCGAGAACCGGAAACCCTTCCGCGACTGCCATCGCGAAGGTTCTTTCGTTAGCGATGAGCGCGTCGACGCGTCCGGATCGAAGCGCGTCGAGATGGTGGCCGTTTCTCAGAAGAGACACGTCTTGCACCGGGTACCAGCCCATACGTTGTGCCAGCAACAGAGCGACGAACGATGTCGTCGTGCGCATGTGAGCCGAGACTCCGATCCGCCGGCCTTTCAAGTCTTCGAGCCGGTCAAGCTCCTTTCGACCGATCACGTGTAGACGCACCGAGCAATCGGTCGACGCGAGAATGACTTCATCCGGTGCGCTCGCGTTCGTCACGATGTTGACGATCATAGGGGTTCCGCCATCGACGATGATGTCGAAAGGTGGCGGCGAACCGCGACGCAGATGTTCGAGCCACCCACCCCGGACCTCGATTCCTGAGTCGAACTCGGGTGGCGGCATGAACAGTTCGATGTCCAGCCCGCGCTTCCGGTACAAACCCTGGTCATAGGCGATGACGAACGCAAGCTTGCTGAGACCTCGGGTACGGATCTCTACCCTGAGCCGGTCCGGTGCGTCGCCCCCGCAACCGCAAAGCGAGCACAAGACGATGGCGCCGCCGAGGGCGCCCCAACGCAAAGTGAGCATTGGCTCGATTCTATCAACTGGTAGAATGCCGACCCATGTCACGCCGATGGCTCGTCGCGCTCTTGTTCTTGTCCCCGTCGTTTGCTCAGAGAAGCCCGACGCCGGAGCCCTATGTCCCGCCAGGCGATCAACTCGTGACCGAAGTGCACGTCCAGGATCTCGATCGCTCGATGGCGTTCTATCAAAGTCTGGGCTTTCGGCGCGTCAGAAGCGAAGAGACTTTCGCCGAGCTCGAGTGGGAGGGGCTCCTCTTTTTTCTCGACAGCGCACGCAAACCGCCCACGATTGATTCGCCGGCAGCCAACATCCGCATCATGGTGCCCGATGTCGATGCGATGTGGGCGCGGGTTCGCGAGATGAACGCCAAGGTGCTCAACCCGATCGAAGACAAATATTACGGGTTGAGGGATTTCACCATCCTCGACCCGGACGGGTTCGGGATTCGCTTCGCGACTCGACTCGAAGATATCTCAGAAAGATGAGCGGCATCGTCGAGCTCCCCCTCCTCGGTTTGGGCACTTGGGATCTGCGTGGTGAGGCTTGTGTCCGTGCGGTGCGCGACGCGTTGGAGATGGGCTACCGCCACCTGGATACCGCTCAGATGTATGACAACGAAAGAGAAGTCGGGCGTGGTCTGCGCGCCGCCGCGGTCTCGCGGGAGGACGTCTTCGTCACGACGAAGCTATGGCTCGACAACTTGACCGAGGCGAAAGTGGCGGTGAGCTTCGAAGAGAGCTTGAAGCGACTCGACGCGGAATACGTCGACCTGCTTCTGATCCACTGGCCTCATTCGAGTGTTCCGCTAGAAGAGACCCTGACTGCGATGGAGCGTCTGCAAGCGACCGGACGCGCACGCGCCATTGGCGTGAGCAACTTCCCGACGGCTCTTTGGAAGCGAGCGCTGTCTCTCGCTCCGGTCGAGGTCAATCAGGTGGAGTTTCATCCGTTCTTGTCTCAACGTGCGCTCCAGGCCTTCGCGAGTGAACGTCAGCTGCGACTCGTCGCTTACACGCCGGTCGCGAAAGGTCGAGTCTCTCGAGATCCAACCATCGTCGAGATCGCCCGCGCGCATGATCGCTCGCCCGTTCAAGTCGCGCTCCGATGGCTCACACAGCAAGGTGTGGCGGCGATCCCCAAGTCGTCCTCGCGAGCTCATCTCGAAGAGAACTTCCAATCGTCGGAGCTCGTGCTGGATGAGGACGAGATGCACCGCGTATCGAGCCTCGCTCGAGGCCTGAGGATGGTCGCGCCGGACTGGTCCCCAGCCTGGGATTAGCTAACCGTCGATGCCGGATTTGTAGAGCGTCTCCGACGAGCTATCGGAGATCTCGCTCGCCCCGACCGCTCCGCGAACGGGCCTCTCGAAGCTCGCCCAGAAGCGCCGGGCGTCGTCTTGACTCCAGGTCGCATCGGCGAGCGCGAGCAAGCGGTCGCGAAAGCTCCGGGCGCTCGAGGGTCTCAGCTCGGGGTCCTTGCTCAAGCCGGAAAGAATCAGCTCAGTGAGATCCTGATTGCCCCCCGGTGGCGGGGCGGGCTCGACGGAAAGATGGCTAGAGAGCATCTCGCGGGCCGTCGCTGCCGGAAATGGATGCTTGCCGGCCAAGAGCTGGTAGGCGACGATCGACAGGGAGTACAGGTCCGACTGAATCGAGATGTCCTGACCTCGAATCGCCTCCGGCGGCATCGTCTCGGGGGAGCCCGCAATCTCTTTGTCGGCGCGAGCGACGCCCTCCCCGGTATCGACGGCCTTCGCGAGTCCGAAGTCCAAGATCTTGACGCAATCGAGCTCTCCTCCGCGCTCGCAAATCATGATGTTGGCCGCCTTGATGTCTCGGTGGAGGATGCCTTTGTCGTGCGCTTCCGCGAGAGCGGCGCAAGCTTGAACGAGGAAGTGGATCGCTCGCGCTTCCGGGACGGCGCCCTCGGAGTCCACCATCTCCTTGATGGTCGCGCCTTCGAGCAGCTCCATCGCGTAGTAGAAAACGCCATCGGCGGTATAGCCGTAGTCGTAGATCGCGATGTTGTTCGGGTGCGTCAGTCGGCTCGAAAGCCGGACCTCTTGCTCGAAGCGCTCTAACGAGTCGCTCCCCGTGATCTCGGGGCGCAGGAACTTGAGAGCCGTCTCGCGTTTGAGCAGCGAATGGGTCGCGCGATAGACCTCGCCCATCCCGCCGGCACCGATCTGTTCGTGGACGTCATATTGTCCGACGCTGCGCGCGTCGAAGTTTCTTCGCCGGAGCGAAAGGTTGACCCGCGACGCGGTGGCGGCCACCGCGAGTGCTCCGAGCAGGCACACCTGATTCTGAATCCAGCTGTCGACGAAATGGGAATGCGGATAGGGCTGACCCGGGAAAGCGAAAGACGCACCGGCGGATAGCTGGATCGCGAGCACCCCCAACGGCGCAGGCGCGGAGAGGATCAAGGTACGAAGCGCGCTGGAGGGGATCAGAACCGCGCGTGCCAGGATGAACAGCACCAGAAACGGCACCACGAACGCGAAGCCGGACCACGCGAACGAGTGCTCGCGCGCGTAGAGGATCAGGCACATGACAATCAAAGCTTCGATCACCGCGCCGTCGACGAGCGTCAGCCACACATCGGAGAGCGAGCGTGTTCTCAGAAGGAGCCACGACGCCGAGGTGACGACACCGAGATAGAAGAGAATCGAGTTCGGAAACTCGGTGGCGAACTCGACGACCACGGCGACAAGAGTCCGGTCTCGGCCCATCGAGACCACGAAGGCTACGATCAACGTCCATAGAACGAGCGACAACACGCCCGTGAGCAGCCTCAGCCGGAGCTGCAGGAATGCGCGAATTTCTTCGTCGAAGCGTCGGGTGCTCATGACTTTTCTCGCGTGGTCTCGCTTTGACTTACGCAACGCTTCTAGGCGAGGTTCCCCCCTGCTACAATCACCGACATATGAGAACGCTGGAAGAGAGACTCAAAGTTATCCGAGACGGCGCGTTGAAGCGTATCCCGGCCGAGCACCGAGAAGTCATGCACCAGGCCACCGAGGCGTTGGAAGCTTCGGGCGCCGTGTCGCGCGCGCTCAAAGAGGGCGACGTCGCTCCGAAGTTCGCATTGCCCGACAGCCAAGGCCGGACGGTTAAGCTTTCGACCCTCCTCGAGAGCGCGCCAGTCGTCTTGACGTTTTTTCGCGGCCACTGGTGACCCTATTGCAATGCGGAGCTGGATGCTCTGAACGGAGCCATCGAAGCGATGAACGGCCTGGCGACGCTGGTGGCGATATCGCCGCAGCTTTCGAGCTTCAGTCAGTCGCTCATCGAGCGCCACCGTCTCGGTTTCGAGATCCTTCACGACCAGGGGAATGAGACGGCGGCGTCCTACGGACTTCGGTTCGAGCTGCCTCAGTCGTTGATTGCGACGTACCAGAATTTCGGGATCGATCTGCCGGAATCGAATGGAGACGCCTCCTGGAGATTGCCGCTTCCGGCGCGCTACATCATCGATAAGAGCGGACGGGTGCGCTATGCCCGCGTCAACGTCGACTATCGGTTTCGCCCGGAGCCTACCGAGACGCTCGAGGCGTTGCAGCGCATCGTCGCCGGCTCTCGCCCATCGGACGCTTAGGAAGCTAGCTGGCCGGACGTGCCGGTCGTTGAGGTCATTTATGTTCTGCCCCAAGTGCTCTGCCGAGTACCGTGCGGGTTTCACGGAGTGTGCGGACTGCCGTGTCCCCCTCGTCGCTGAGCTCGCCGAGACCAAGCGCCGAGATCGCCGTCCGGACATGAAGTTCAAGACCGTTTTCACGACGACGGACCCAGCGCTGGCGAGCGTCGCGAAATCCGTCCTGGAAGCCGCGGGGATCGAGTCCTTCGCGATCGATGCGTCTGCTTTTCCCGGCGGCCTCAAGTCGCGATTGCAAGTCGACGCGGACCGAGCGGCCGAAGCGGAAGCGCTTCTCGAGGAACTCGAGGAGTGATATCCCCGCTGCTCATGGCGTTGCTCGCCGTGCAAGGGGCAGATGGGCCGCGCGCTCGAGATCTCGGGGTAGCGTTCGAAGGCACCCCGGCGCCCCTCAATGCCATCACCGACGTCGCGGGAGTGGAGGTGGGCCACCGGACGCTGAACGAAGGTGACGACGTCCGCACCGGGGTCACCGTCGTTTTGCCGGACGGAAGGCGCGGGCGCAATCAGGTTTTCGCCGCTTGGTTCACCCTCAACGCGGATGGGGAGATGACCGGCACGACTTGGATAGAGGAGTCCGGCATACTCGAAGGGCCGATCTCCATCACCAACACACACAGCGTCGGCACCGTTCATCAAGCCGTCATCGAGTGGTCGGTCCGAAACGTCGAGGGGCTCAGCTGGAGTCTACCGGTCGTCGCTGAGACTTGGGACGGGATGCTCAATGACATCGACGGCTTTCACGTCGAGCGCGAGCACGTCTTCGAGGCGATCGCCGCCGCGAGAGGCGGTGCGGTAGAAGAGGGGAGCGTCGGCGGCGGGACCGGGATGCGGGCCTACGGATTCAAAGCGGGGATCGGGACCTCATCGCGCCTCGTCGAGACCGTCCACGGCACGTTCACCGTGGGCGTGCTGGTGCAAGCGAACTATGGCAGCCGGGAGCTGCTGCGCGTCTCCGGGGTCCCGGTCGGCCAGGAGATCACGGACCTGATGCCGGAGTTTGGCACCGCTGCGGATGGTGGCGGCGGACGGGATGGCTCCATCATCATCGTCGTGGCCACCGATGCACCGGTCCTGCCCCATCAGCTCAAACGGATCGCGAAGCGCGCGAGTCTCGGTCTCGGACGAAACGGCAGCGTCGCTTCGAATGGCTCGGGAGACATCTTCATTGCGTTCACGACCGCGGTGAAGAACGTCGGCACCGAGGACGACGGACTCTACGATGTCCGGATGCTGGGAAATGCGGAGCTCACACCCTTTTTCAAAGCGACGGTGGAGGCGACCGAGGAGAGTATTATCAATGCTCTTGTCGCAGCAGAGACGATGACCGGTCGCAACGGAAACACCGTACACGCGCTCCCGCACGATCGACTGCGCTCGATCTTGCGAAAGTATGGGCGGCTGGTCGAGTAGTTACTTCCCGGTGAAGATCTTCGCGAGCTTCTTGATCGGATCGTAGAACTCGTCCACCACCCGCTCCTTGAGCGGGATGATCGCGTTATCCGTGATTGTGATGTGCTCCGGGCACACTGTCGTGCAGCATTTGGTGATGTTGCAAAAACCGATACCGCCTTCGTCTTTCAGATCCTCGAGACGGTTCTCGGTATCGAGCGGATGCATGTCGAGCGCAGCCGCATAGACGAAAAACCGCGGTCCGATGAACTCTTCGTGCTTGTGGTGGTCACGAAGCACATGGCAAACGTCTTGGCACAAGAAGCACTCGATACATTTGCGGAACTCTTGTACCCGATCGACGTCTTCTTGCGCGATACGCCACGTACCATCGGCGGCGTCGGGCGAACGCGGCTTGAATTTCTTGATCCTCTTTTTGACCTCGTAGTTCCAGCTGACGTCCGTCACGAGGTCTTTCATGATGGGGAACGCGTGGATGGGCTCGATGGTGATCGGCTGGTCGGTGGGTAGATCTTCCATCCGGGTCATGCACATGAGCTTCGGCATCCCGTTGACCTCGGCCGAGCACGAACCGCACTTGCCCGCCTTGCAATTCCACCGGCAAGCCAGGTCGGAGGCCGACTCCGCTTGGATCTGGTGGACCGCGTCGAGTACGACCATCCCTTCGGTGATGTCGGTCTGGTAGTCCGCGAAGCTGCCGCCGTCTTTGTCTCCGCGCCAGATCTTGAAAGTGACACTCGCCATTACTTATTCTCCTCGATGATCTTCTGGAGGTCGTCCGGCATCGTTCTGACCGCTTCTTTGGTGAGCGTCATCTCGCCATCGGCACCCTTCTTGACGACGAGCGTGGTTTTTCCCCACTGCTCGTCTTTTGCGGTGTAGTCCTCGCGGAAGTGAGCGCCCCGGCTCTCGTGGCGCTCCGCCGCCGCTCGGGCGATCGCCTCGGAAACGGTGAGAAGGTTGTCGAGGTCGAGGGCGGTGTGCCAACCCGGGTTGTACTGCCGGTTGCCGGGAGCCGTGACCGTCTTCGCGCGCTCTTTCATCGCGAGCACCGTCTCGACGCCTTTGTCGAGATCGTCCTGGTTGCGTACGATCCCGACGAGCTCCTGCATCTTGTCTTGCAGCTCGAACTGAATCTGATATGGACCATCGCCTCCCTGATCCTGTCGCTCTATCGGCGCGAGGGCTTTTCGTCTCGCTGCGTCGGCCTGCTCCTCTTGTTCTTTTCCAAAGCTCAAGGCGTTGTCCTTGGCAAACTTGGCCGCATTCTCACCGGCGAGCTTTCCGAACACGAGCAAATCAGAAAGGGAGTTCCCGCCCAGCCGATTGGCTCCGTGGAGGCCTGCGGCGCACTCGCCCGCGGCGAAGAGTCCGGGCACGGTAGACATCTGTGAGTCGCCGTCGACGCGAATGCCGCCCATGACGTAATGCGTCGTGGGGCCGACCTCCATGGGTTGGTTGGTGATGTCGATGCCGGCGAGCTCTTTGAACTGGTGGTACATGCTCGGGAGCTTCTTCTTGATGTGGTCCTCGCCATTGGGGAGGCGCTCTTTGATCCACGCGATATCGAGGAAGACCCCACCGTGTGGGCTGCCGCGTCCTGCTTTGATCTCGCGGACGATGCACCGCGCGACGTGGTCGCGCGTCAGAAGCTCAGGCGGGCGACGTGAGTCCTTGTCTCCCTGGGTGTACTGCCAGCCTTCTTCTTCATTGTCCGCGGTCGAGCTCTTGTAGAGATCGGGGATGTCGTCGAACATGAAGCGTTTCTTTTCGCTATTTCTGAGCACGCCACCTTCGCCCCGCACGCCCTCCGTGACGAGGATACCTCTCACGCTCGGCGGCCACACCATGCCGGTGGGGTGAAATTGGACATACTCCATGTCGATCAGATCGGCGCCCGCGCGATAGGCGAGCGAGTGGCCGTCGCCCGTGTACTCCCAGCTGTTACTCGTGATCTTGAACGCGCGCCCGATCCCGCCGGTCGCGAGGATGACGGCTCCCGCCTTGAAGAGACGAAAATTGCCTTTTTCTCGGTCGTATCCGAACGCACCGACCACCCGGTCGCCGTGTTGAATGAGCTCGACGATGGTGTGCTCCATGTGCACGTCGATACCGAGATGGACGCCGTGATCTTGCAACGTGCGGATCATCTCGAGCCCGGTGCGGTCGCCGACGTGCGCGAGCCTCGGGTATTTGTGCCCCCCGAAATTCCGCTGAAGGATTTTCTGGTCCTTGGTGCGGTCGAACACCGCGCCCCACGCTTCTAGCTCGCGAGCCCTCTCAGGTGCTTGCTGAGCATGGAGCTGAGCCATCCGCCAGTTGTTCACGTACTGGCCGCCGCGCATCGTATCGGCGAAATGAGTGCTCCAATCGTCGCGATCGTCCACGTTTCCGAGGGCCGCAGCGAGGCCGCCTTCGGCCATGACGGTGTGCGCTTTGCCGAGAAGCGACTTGCACACGAGGCCGACCGACACCCCGGCGGCAGAGGCTTCGATGGCGGCTCTCAAGCCGGCGCCTCCCGCTCCGATAACGAGCACGTCGTGCTCGTGGACTTGGTAGTCGGCCATTAGAGGATTCTCCAGTCCGACCAAACGCCCATGGAGCACATGCGTACGTAGATGTCGGAGAACGCCACCCAGACCAAGCTCATCCACGCCGCTTTCATGTGACGTTGGTTGAGCCAGCTCGAGCAGCCGTAGGCTTTCTTTCGAGCGGGGCGTCCCGACAGCTTGTTGAGCGCTCCGCCGACTAAGTGGCGGAACGAGTGGCACCCGAAGGTGTAGCTGCCGAGAAAGACGACGTTCAAGGTCAAGACAATCGTTCCGACCCCGATCCCGAAGCTCTCTTGTCCGGTCGCCGTATCCGTGAACCACATCGCGTTCCACGCGTCGTACGAGAGGAAAAAGATGAACCCGACCGCCAGATAGAGAAAGTAGCGGTGGATGTTCTGCAGGATCAGAGGCATCGCGTTCTCGCCGCAAAATGATTTTCGGGGCTCGCCGACCGCGCAGGCCGGTGGGTCAGCCCAAAACGACTTGTAGTAGGCCCCACGGTAGTAGTAACACGTGAAGCGAAACCCGCCCGGAGCCCACAATATGAGGAACGCGGGTGAGAAAGGAAGGATCGCGGGCCACCACCCCGGCTTAGGACCGAAGAGCGCGTGCTCGCTCGATCCGAAGATCTCCGGCGAGTACATGGGCGATAGATAAGGGCCGAAGCTGTAGTGCTCGCCCTGGAACGCGGCCCAGGTCGAGTAGACGATGAAGGCGAATAGGCCCAAGAAAGTAAGCAAGGGAACGATCCACCATCCGTCGCGACGGGCCGTTTGGCCGAAGCCGCGCTGCGCGCTGAGAGGTCCAGACAAGGTACTCATGGACGCGATTGACTCCTCGGGAGATTTGATGCGTTCAAAAGAGGTCTACCAACTTATTGTTGTTGGGGCGACATCTTATCGCAAGGGGGCAGGTTATGGCTATAATGCTCCCCGCACTCTATGCCTGAGATCAGCACCCTTTTCGACCAAGAGTTCCTCAAGAAGCTCGAGTACCTCAAACTCGTGGCCAACCGTATGCTCCCCGGGCAACTGAGAGGGGAGCATCGGGCCCGAAAGAAGGGCACCGGCATCGAGTTCTCCGACTATCGACCCTATGTCAGCGGCGACGACACGAAGGACGTCGACTGGAAGGCTTATCTGAGGCTCGATAAGCTCATCCTCCGTATCTTCGATGAAGAGGCCGACCTGCCGATCTACTTGTTCGTAGACTCGAGCTTGTCGATGAACTTCGGCAGCCCGTCCAAGTTCGACTACGCGCGCAAGGTCGCGGCTGCCCTCGGGTTCATCGGGCTCATCAATCTGGACCGTGTGAGCGTGGTCGGCTACTCCAACGGAGTTTCGGAGCAGATCTCCGCAAAAAGAGGACGCAATCAGATTTTTCGCATCTTCCAGTTTCTCGACCGCATGAAGCCCACGGGTGAGACTTGTCTGGAAAAAACGTTCAAGACGTTCTTCGGCACCAAGAAGCGCCGTGGTCTCGTTGTGGTGGCGTCGGACTTCATGGACCCTGCCGGCTACGAGCCGGCCTTCGACTTCATCCGACTGTTTCGGCACGACGTGTTCAACGTGCACGTGCTGAGCCCGGAAGAGCTGCGGCCGGAATTTCCCGATGAGGCGATGCTGGTGGACTCCGAGAGCGGCGCCTCGGAACGGCTGAGAATGTCGCCGAACCTCGCGAGCGCCTATGAAGCCGAGATGGCGAAGCTTCGTTCCGGTATCGAAGACTATTGCTCCAGATATGGATGGGGCTACGTTCAGGCTGAGACGCCGGTCCCGTTCGAAGATCTCGTGATTGAGATCTTCAAGCAGGACCGTTTCATTCGCTAGCCATCATGAGTTTCGGATCTTTCGGTCTCCTGCCAATGTTGCTCTTGCTGATAGGGACCCTCGCTGCCATTTTTGGGCTCTACTGGCTGAAGCCGCCGCCACAGCGGGTCACCGTGCCTTCGACCGTGATCTGGGCGCGCGTGCTCAAAGAGCGCAAGAGGCGCTCTGACTTCTGGCGCTGGCTCGTCTCTCTTCTCATCGCTCTCGCCGTGGGCGGGCTGCTGGCGTCGTCGATGGGAAAGCCCGAGGTCGAAGCGTTGTCGGGTCGAGCGCGGCGGATTGCCATCGTCTTGGATAATTCGCCGACGATGCAAGCGGTGACTCCGTCCGGTGCGACTCGGTGGGAGCTCGCCCTCGCCCAGGCTCGAGAGCTGGTGAGCGAGGGGAGCGCGACGAGCCAATATCTGATTACGGACACCGGAGGTCAGCTTCCGGGCACGGGGTTCATGAGTCGGGCGCGCGCGAGAGAGCTCCTCGACGGCTTGAAACCGGTGCTCAGGGACCGCGTGGCGTTTCCCGCCGGTGACCCGATGCTGTCGGCGTCTCGAGCGGCTGAGGCTCCGGTGACCGAGATCTTCTTGATCAGCGACGGCGTGTTGTTGGGTGAGGTGCCCGACCACGTGACGACGATCTCCGTGTTCGAGCCGGCCAACAACGTGGGTATCACCGCGTTCGATTTGAGTGCGGTGCCGGCCGAGCCCACGAGGAACGAGGGCTTTCTCGAGCTGTCGAACTATGGAGCGGAGCCAGCGCGCGTCGCGCTCCAGATCGACGGTGCCGGGGGGGCGAGCGCACAACGCGTCATCGAGCTCGCACCCGGAGAGGTCCGAGGGGAAAGTCTCGACGTCGACAACTTCGTCTCCGGCCCCATCCGGGTCTTGATCGACGCGCCCGGCGACGCGTTCGCACTGGACAACGTGGCTTACTCCTATTTGTCCGCACCCCGGCTGGTGCGGGCGATCCTGGTGACCGGGGGTAATCGCTACTTGGAACGCATCCTCGAGCTCGACCCGCGAGTGTCGCTTTCGACCCTCGCTCCGGCGGATTACGCGGTGCCGAGCTCGGCCGATGCGCTTCCCGACCTCTACATCTTCGATCGGTTCGCATCGGAAGAGGTCCCCGACGCTCCTGTCCTATTGTTTCGGCCGCCGGCCGTCTCGTGGCTTCCGAGCCCGACCGGCCAAGAAATGACCGGTCTATCCTTGGCAGGCGTTTCGAGTGAGCACCCGCTGTTGGCACACGTGTCGCTGGAAGACGTGGTGGTCGAGTCGGCCATGGAGGTGGACGCCGGCGAGGCTCATGTCGTCGCGGGTACCGCTGAGCAACCGATTTTGATCGTCGGCGAGACGCCGTCGCGTTGGGCGGAGCTCACGTTCGACATCGCGGACTCGAACCTACCGTTGCAGTCCGGGTTTCCGATTTTTCTCGCGAATGCCGTCGCATGGCTCGCGGGTACTGATGTCGTCGCCACTCCGCTGGGGACGATCACGATCCCTTCGGCCGTGGCGGCGGTCAAGGATATGCGCGGGGACGACGTCCTCACCCGCACCGTCGCCGGTCACACCGCATTCACGCCCGACGCGCCGGGTTTGTTCACGGTACGTACTGCGGCGGGTAGCCGCGTGTTCTCCGCCAACTTGCTCAGTCCGCGAGTCTCCGCGATCAACGCTTCCGCCTTCGCCGATCAAGATCGGGGCGCGGGGCTCGCGTCGATACTGACCGGCTCGGTCGGCTCCGGCGAGCTTTGGCTCGTCCTCCTGCTACTCGCCTTCGCCTTCTTGCTCGTCGAATGGTGGACCTACCACCGACGAATGACGGTCTAGCCCACACCCACGCGATGACGTCGAGCGTTCGGGTGCGAGTGGCGCCATCTCCGACCGGCGATCCCCATGTCGGCACGGCCTATCAGGCCCTGTTCAACCTCGCCTTCGCGCGCAAACATGGCGGCCGATTCATCCTGCGCATCGAGGACACCGACCGCGCGCGATCGACCTCGGACTCCGAGCGTGCAATCTTGAGCTCTCTGCGATGGCTCGGGCTGTCGTGGGACGAAGGACCGGATGTGGGCGGGCCGCACGCCCCGTACCGGCAAAGCGAGCGTCTCCCCATCTATCGAGAGCATGTCGAGCGTCTGCTGGCGGAAGGGAACGCTTATCGTTGTTTTTGCACGAAAGATCGCTTGGACCAGATGCGTGCCGACAATCGCGACAAGAAAGTGTTTCCGGGCTATGACGGAAAGTGCCGCGCGCTCTCGTCGGATGAATCGGATCGAAGGGCCGCTTCTGAGGAAGCACACGTCGTGAGGATGAAAGTACCCACGGAAGGTACATGCGTGATTCCGGACGTTCTTCGCGACGACATCGTCAAAGACTGGGAGTCCATCGATGATCAAGTCGTGCTGAAGTCCGATGGCTTCCCGACCTATCACCTCGCCAACGTCGTCGACGATCACTTGATGGAGATCACTCACGTCATTCGGGGCGAGGAGTGGATCAACTCGGTTCCCAAACACTTGAAGCTATATGAATATTTCGGGTGGGACCCTCCGGTTTTCTGTCACTTGCCGCTGTTGCGGAACAACGACGCGAACAAGTCCAAGCTCTCGAAGCGGAAGAATCCGACGTCGATCGAGTATTACCGGCGGGCGGGATTCCTCCCCGAGGCCATCGTGAACTTCATGGGGATGATGGGCTGGACCCGCGCGCAAGGCGAAGAGAAGTTCACTCTCGACGCGTTCATCCAGAACTTCGAGCTGGAGAAGTTGTCTTTGGGCGGGCCGGTGTTCGACGTCGAAAAGCTGCGATGGCTCAACGCTCGTTACATCCGCGAAGATCTGGACGCGGTAGCACTCGTCGATCGACTTCGAGAGTGGGCCCTCGGGCCTGACTACTTGGAGCGCATCGCTCCGCTCGCCCAACCGCGCATGGAGACGCTCTCGGATTGGGGCTACCTCACGGCATTTTTCTTCGCCGACGCGGTCCCGGTGGAGGCGGAGGATCTCCTTCAAGGAGGGCAGGACCCAAAACAGCTCGCGGAACTGTTTCAGATCGCGCTCTGGTCCTTCGAACGTCTCGAGCGATTCGACGCGGCGTCCCTCGAGGGGGTGTTTCGGGAGATCGCCGACAAGCGCGATATCAAGCTGAGGGATTTGACCCGGCCGTTTTACGTGGCGCTCACTGGTGCCAAAGCGTCGACCCCGTTGTTCGATTCGGCGGAGCTTTTGGGCCGGGATCTCGTGAGGACCAGACTGCGGCGAGCCATCGAGCTCGTCGGCGGACTCTCGGCAAAGAAGACCAAAGCCCTCGATAAAGAGTTCCGGGCGACCTTTGGCGCCTAGTCGAATGCTGAGAAAAAAGGGTCTGACCCCTCTTTCGGTGGCTTGCGGCGAGTGACGTTTCACGAATCTGATCTGCGCGCAGACCTCGCCGCTGCCTATCGTCTCGCGGAACGGTTCGGGCTGAACGAAGGGATCTCGAACCACTTCACCGCGAGGCTACCCGAGCCCGAGGATCGCTTTCTGGTCATCCCTCATGGTCTCCATTGGTCGGAGGTGCGTGCCAGCCAGCTGCTCGTCGTCGACGGTGACGGCATCGTCGTCGAGGGTGACGGAGAGGTCGAGCCCTCGGCGCTCTACATCCATTCGAGAATTCTGAGAGCTCGCCCCGACGCGATGTGCGTGCTTCACACGCACCAGACCCATGCAACGGCGATCTCGGTGATCGAGGGAGGGAGGCTGCTTCCCGTGAGCCAAAATGCCCTGCGGTTCCACGATCGGATTGCCTATGACAGTCACTATGGCGGCGCCGCGGACCATGCCGCCGAAGGGGAGCGTCTCGCCGGCGCGCTCGGTGACGCCGCGGTGCTCTTTCATGCGAATCACGGCGTCATCGTGGTCGGCGAGTCCATTGCGCGCGGCTTCGATGATTTGTACTTTCTCGAACGCGCGGCCGAGGTCCAGTTGCTGGCACAATCGACCGGGCAAGCCCTCCGCTCCGTCCCCGACTCCATCGCGGAGCGCTACGTGTCGGAATCCCGGCCGAACGCTCTCAGGCAACAAGCCCTCGTGCATTTTCGCGCGCTCCGACGCGTACTCGATGCCGAATCGCCGGGCTACGCCGACTAGCCGTTTGCGAGGGAACACGTCAGGCGACGGCCGAGCCTTGCTAGAATGACCGTAGAGTCATGAGCGACAAAGATCGGAAGCGAGAGGGTGAGCTTGCCGTCAAGCCTCGCCGGAAGACCGATAAGCCCAAGCTCTACAAAGTTCTGATCCACAACGACGACTACACCCCGATGGATTTCGTCGTCATGATCCTCGAGTCCGTGTTCCGCAAGTCGCCTGCGGAGGCTTATCGGGTCATGATGGAAGTGCACAAGAGCGGTCTCGGCATCGCCGGGGTGTACTCCCACGAGGTGGCCGAGACGAAGCTCGCGCTCACCGAAGAAGCGGCCAAAAGCGGCGGTCATCCGTTGCGCGGGAGCATCGAGCCTGAATGAGTGAAGTGAAAAATCATGTTTAGCGCGAACTTGGAAATGGTCTTGAACGTCGCCTACCGCGAAGCCGACTCCCGTCGGCACGCGCATCTGACCCTGGAGCACTTGCTCTTTGCGATCGCACACGATCCAAAAGGAGAAGACGTCCTTCTCGCCTGCGGTGCCGACCTCGACCGGCTCCGGCTGGAGCTCAAAGACTATCTCGAGTCCTCGGTCGAGCTGATGCCGAAAGACTCCGACCAAGAGCCCATTCAGACCCTGGCGTTCCAGCGCGTTCTCCAAAAGACGGTCCTCCACGTGCAGAGCTCCGGAAAGACCGAAGCGGATATCGGTGATGCTCTCGCCGCGATCTTGCAGGAACGGCGATCGCGAGCGGCCAAGCTTCTCGAAGCGCAAGATATCTCCCGGCTCGACGTCCTGAACTTCATCTCGCACGGGATCTCGAAAGTGGTGCGCCCCGGTGCGGACGATCCCGTGGACGCGGGTGAGGGGGACGAGGATATGCCCGCGGGTATTTCCGACCCGCTGTCGGCCTATACGGTCAATCTCACCGAGCGCGCCCTTCGAGGCGAGCTCGACCCGCTCATCGGGCGGACCAAAGAGATCCGTCGCGCGTTACAGGTCTTGGGCCGACGCCGTAAGAACAATCCGGTTTTTGTCGGCGACGCCGGGGTGGGAAAGACCGCTCTCGTCGAAGGGCTCGCTCAAAGGCTCTTGCAAGACGACGTTCCCAAGATCCTCGAAGGGGCGGAAATCTATTCGCTCGACTCCGGCGCGCTCCTCGCGGGCACGCGGTATCGCGGAGATTTCGAGGAGCGCTTCAAGGCGGTCGTGAACGCGCTTGAAGATAGAGTCAATCCCATCCTGTTCATCGATGAGCTCCATACGATGGTCGGGGCAGGCGCCACGACCGGTGGGACGATGGACTTGGCAAATCTGGTCAAACCCGTTCTCACCGAAGGGCGTTTGAGGTTGGTCGGGTCCACCACGTTCGAGGAGTTCAAGCATCTCGAAAAAGACCGGGCCCTCCACCGTAGGCTCCAAAGAATCACGGTGGACGAGCCTTCGTTCGAGGACGCGGTCAAGATCTTGGAAGGGCTCCGCTCGCGCTACGAGGACCATCATCGAGTGACCTATACACCGGCGGCTCTGGATTCGGCGGTACGTTTGGCGCAGAGGCATCTGCGAGAGCACCGCTTACCCGATAGCGCCGTGGACGTCATCGACGAGGCGGGATCGATGATGCGACTAGACGCGTCGGCCGATGAATCGCCCCGGGTGGATGTCGCGGACGTGGAGAAGATCGTGGCGCGCATCGCTCGTATTCCCGAGAAGCAGGCCTCGGCCTCCGACAAGGAGCGCTTGCGTAACTTGGAGGACTCCCTAAAGCGGGTCGTTTTCGGTCAGGAGAACGCCGTTCAGGAAGTCGCCCGCTCGATCCGGCGGGCGCGGGCCGGGCTCGGACAGCCGGACCACCCCGCGGGCAGTTTTCTCTTCACCGGACCTACCGGAGTCGGAAAGACGGAGCTCGCTCGGCAGCTCGCTCGCCACTTGGGCAATGAGTTCATCCGTTTCGACATGAGCGAGTACATGGAGAAGCATGCCGTGGCGCGTCTCATCGGGGCACCTCCTGGCTATGTCGGCTTCGATCAGGGCGGGTTGTTGGTCGACGCGGTGCGCCAGCATCCCTATTGCGTGGTCTTGCTAGACGAGATCGAAAAAGCTCACATGGACCTGTTCAATATCTTGCTGCAGGTCATGGATCACGCGACGCTGACGGACAATAGCGGTCGCAAGGCCGATTTCAGGCAGGCGATTCTCATCATGACGTCGAACGCGGGCTCTCGTGAGATGAGCACCTTGAATGTCGGCTTCGGAAGCGATACCCAAAAAGATGCGCCCGGGCAGAGCAAGAAAGCGATCGAGCGATTGTTCAGCCCGGAGTTCCGGAATCGGCTGGATGCGATCGTGACCTTCGCACCGTTGAGCTCGGACGTGATGGAGACGATCGTCGAGAAATTCATTCTCGAGCTCGAGGCACAGCTGCGAGAGCGTCGAGTGGCGTTTACGCTGTTGCCGGAAGCCCGCGCCTATCTTGCCAAGAAGGGCTATGACCCGACTTATGGCGCGCGCCCGCTCGCGAGAACGATCCAGTCCGAGGTGCGCGATCCGTTGACGGATGAGATCTTGTTCGGCAAGCTCGAAGACGGCGGTACCGTCACGATCGGCTACGACGGCAGCGAGCTCACGTTCGAGATCGATCCTCAGACACCGCCCGCGCCGGTGGCCACGCCCTCGCCTGCGGACGCCACCTAGCACGCGCACGGGCCATGCCGGTTTACCTGCTCGGGCCCGAGATCGTATTTCCGCCGGTCTCTGAGGCGGAGCACGGGCTCGTCGCGGTGGGAGGCGATTTAAGCCGAGACCGACTGATCCACGCCTATGCCAACGGGATCTTTCCGTGGTACTCCGAGGGAGAGCCTATTTTGTGGCACTCTCCCGACCCGCGTTTCGTGCTGACGACGGATGCGTTTCGGATCCCTCGAACGATCCAACGAGCGATGAGACGCTCGGAGTTGAGGTTGACGTTGGATGAGGCTTTCGAAGAGGTCGTCGAAGCGTGTGCCACGGTGCCTCGTCCAGGCCAATCTGGAACGTGGATTACACGAGACATGAAGCGGGCCTACGTGCACTTGCATCGAGAGGGCTATGCCCATTCGGTGGAAGCGTGGCAGGGCAGCACGCTCGTGGGCGGGCTCTATGGAGTGTCTTTGGGAACCGCCTATTTCGGAGAGTCGATGTTTGCTCGAGTGAACGACGCCTCGAAAGTGGCTTTCGCGACCTTCGTCTCTCAGCTCGCCATGTGGGGAATCACGCTCATCGATTGCCAAGTCGAGACCGATCACCTCGCTCGCTTCGGGGCGACATCATGGCCCCGTCCACGCTACTTGAGAGCGTTGAAGGCATCGCTGAGAGAGCCCTCCAGGGTGGGTCCTTGGAAGCTCGATCTCGCGTCTGAGTAGGCTTCCAAAGGAAAGCTAAAAAGCTTTTGCGGTCAACACGCCGCCGTCGACGACGAGGTTCGCTCCCGTGGTCCACCGCGACGCGTCCGAGGCGAGAAAGAGACAAGCGTCTGCCACGTCCTCCGCACGGCCGAGTCGGCCGAGGGGAGCGCGGGTCTCGAACGCCAAGACGCCTTCCGGCCACGCCTCTTCGATGCCCTCTCGCCAGATGAGGCCGGGTGAGACCGCGTTGACTCGAATACGGTGAGGGCCCAACTCCAGCGCGGCCGAGCGGGTGTACATGAGTATCGCGCCTTTGGCGGCGTTGTAGTGGCTGTGCAGTGGCGCTGGATGGAGTCCTTCGATGGAAGCGATATTGACGACGGCGCCCCCGGCTCCTCGCTTGGTGAGCGATCGCGCGAGGCTTTGAGTGCACAGGTGGGTCGTGCGCAGGTTCGCATCGACGACCTCTTGCCACGCCTCCGCCGGTGCCTCCAGGATCGAGTGCATCGGATAGATGCCCGCGTTGTTGACGAGGATGTCCGCCGGTCCCAAGGAGCGCTCGGTCTCCTCGAACAGGTGCTCGACGGCATCGACGGCGCACAGATCCCCTCCGACGGCGTGCCCTTTGGGCAACTCACCGACGAGCGCTTCGGCCTCCGCTCTCCCGGAGCGATAGTGAACCATGACGGCGGCTCCCGCTTCAGCGAAGCGCTCGGCAATCCCGCGTCCTATGCCACTCGAGGCGCCGGTGACGACGGCGACCTTGCCGGTGAGATCGAGTAGCTGCGAGACCGGTGGCGCTGTCATGACGCCGGAGCACCGTCGTCGACATCGTGATAGTGGCGCGGCTCGAAGCGCGGAGTACACACGCAGTAGAAAATCAGATCGTCGGGGCCCTCATTTCGGATCCGCTGTGCGCATCCGGAGGGAATGACGACGACGTCTCCCGGATGCACGTGGGTTGGCGGGAGGGTTCCGATCTCGACGGTGCCGGTGCCGCTCACGATGAGGTAGCGCTCGTCGACTTCCAGAACGTGGCGCGCGGTGACGACGCCGGGCTCGACGCGGGCGCGTGCAATCGCCACATCGGGATCGCGCGCATCGTTCCACGTCTCGAGGATGTGACAGCGCTCCTCGGTGAGTTTTTCGAGAGACGCGTCGTGACGTACGACCTGTGGGTCCATCGCGAGATTTTACCATCGCGTGGTAATGTTTCGGTTGAAGCCGGTATGAAGATCCAGTCGATCGGGATCCTGCTGATCGTGGCTGTCTCGTCCTCGATGGGGAGCG
>JAJCXL010000158.1 GCA_029263435.1 Acidobacteriota bacterium
GCTGCCCCCC
The DNA here is from genome assembly GCA_029263435.1 of Acidobacteriota bacterium. Lineage (GTDB taxonomy): Bacteria > Acidobacteriota > Vicinamibacteria > Marinacidobacterales > SMYC01 > JAJCXL01. The sequence goes on from JAJCXL010000158.1 coordinate 11, forward strand.
CATTTAACCCCAGCCCAATTCCAAGGTGGAACCAAGCTTTCGTTACTGAAGCAGCTGAACCAACATCTCGTAAGAGTTCCGAGCTGATGGTTTTCTCTATTTGCAACGCGTGTGCCAACATCGACGAACGCGACGCAATTGGGCATAACTACCGGTACACCGCTAGATTACGGGCATCACCCGTCGATGGGGCGCCCGTGGGCGGTTCTACAGATTGCGCCGAATGGGAACAAGGACTGTTCCAAGTGGAACAACGTCTCAACCGTCTCGAGTCCTGTTGCTGAATCGGCCCGTTCGTACTAGCATCGGTAGGGAGGACATACGCACCGTGCTGCTTCGATCAACTAGGGTTCTTCTACTCTCAGCTGCTATCGCCGTGCTCGTAGGCTGCAGCTCCAATTCCGGTACGACGCTACCGACCGCAGACTTCTTCGTCGGAGAAGGCCAGGGGTTCTTGATAAAGGTCGGTCAGACCGGCGGGGTTCAAACGCTTTCCGGGACGATCTTCTTGGTGAACTTCAACAACGTCCTGGGCGACAGCCGATGCCCGGAAGGCGTGACGTGCGTCCAGGAAGGCGCTGCCACCATCGCTTTGTCCGTCCAGACCAGCCTGGCGCTCAATGACGTCGAGGTCGACATTCCGCCATCCGGCACCGGTGAGGTCGTCGTCGAGGAGCTGACCATCGAGTTCATCCGACTCACTCCCGCCGCCGAAGACGGCGTTCAAATCGACCTTCTCGACTACGAGCTCGGTCTCCGAGCAATGCAAACCGGCGATATCGGCGTCCCGGCGCCTCAGTAAGCCGGAGCCGGTTCCAAGGCCTCGGGCAGAGGCTCCTGAATCTCCCCGGTTCCAGCGAGCGTTCCGCAGCCCGACCGGACGAAAGACGACGGACCGAGCTTGACGCCAAACAACGCTTGCACGAGCTCCGACGGCTTGAGCGACGGACCGACGCTCGCTTGGAGCATGCGGATCTGGAGCACACGCTCATCGGCCGCTCCATCCCAAAGTTCCGAGATAGGGCCCGCTTCGGTCCACCCAATCGCCGACACGACGCTCTTCGCGTCGACCGTGCGTCGCTTGCCTTTGCGCGTCACTTCCACCGGGAACGATGCCGCGTCGCCGAAAGTCTGAAACAACTCGGAGTAGCGGGCCTCCCCGTCGGGCAGCCTAACTAGATAGCTGACCACGTCGATGCGCTTGGTCAAAGCGGGCTCGGACGGTGAGAGCTTCCGAAGCGCGGTGAACTCCAGGCCCTCTTCCGCCGCGCCGCAAAGCAGGTTCAGCAAATCGGCTTCCTCGCGGTCCTCGGTCAAAGCGAAATCCAAGTACTCGGCCACGGATTGCGTCCCTAGAGCCAGCGCGGGGCCGAAGCTCAAGAGAGGTCGCGGCGAGAACCCTTGGGTGTAGAACAGCGACAAGCCCGCACGACGAAAGATCCGAGGCAGCACCCGCACCATGTCCAGGTGCCCCCGAAGGCTCATCGGCATCGTCTTGTGGTAGCGCAGGCGATATCGCACCGGCTCTCCCTGCGAAAAATCGTGGGGAGCGAGGCCGCGCTCCACACGCGCATGAGCATTGCCTCTGGCCGTTTCTTCCGCAGCTACCGGGATCGGTTTGCGCTCGGCACCCATCTCTTCGAGAAACACGAGCCGCTCCTCACGCATCCCGGTCATGTCGCACGCGACGCCGCAGTGGTAGCACACGAGCTTTCGCTCGTCGGCGCGCGCGTCCTCGAGGTTCGTGTGATGGACTTTGGTCTCGACGGGCTTTCCGCACGGAGGGGAGAAGCGGCCCTTTAGCGCACGCTTGTACTCCGTCTTCAGAAAGCCGTCCGCGAGCCCGACATCGATGTGATCCCAAGGAAGCGAGGCATCGACAGGGAGCGTCGCCAGAAACGTTTGGCGGGAGACGCCGGCATCTTCTTCCCAACGTTCGACCGCTTCGACCCACAGGTCCCACTTCAAGTGCTCGTCCCATCCATCGAAACGCGCGCCCGCACGCCAAGCCCGCTCGATGAGAGCCGCAGCGCGGATATCGCCTCGCGCGAGGATCCCTTCGAGGTGGCTCACCCTCAAATCGTGCGTCCTCAGCTTGAACCCGCTCTTTTTCGCCCGTGACGACAACAGGCCTTGCTTGCGCGCTATCTCTTCCATGGAGTCTTGTGCACACCACTGAAACGGCGTGTGGGGCTTCGGGACGTGAGTCGAGACCGACACCGTCACCGACGCTTTGTTCTTGTGGTACTCGCTTCCGATCTTGCTCGCCTGGCCTCCCATTTCGGCGATCCCGAGGACATCGACCTCTTCTTCCGTCGGAAGCCCGATCATGAAATAGAGCTTGACCTTGTTCCACCCGCGGGCGAACACACGGTGACAGGTCGTAAAGATGTCTTCCTCGGTGATGTTCTTGTTGACGACGTCTCGCATGCGCTGAGTGCCGGCTTCGGGCGCGAAGGTCAGTCCGGTCGCTTTTACGGACGAGATGTCGTCGAGAAGATCTTCGTCGAGCCCATAAGCGCGCAAGCTGGAGATCCCGAGAGAGACTTTGCGCGGACGCAGCTCTTTCATGACTTTCTTCACCAGCGGTGAGATACACGAATAGTCCGCCGTCGAGAGCGACGTGAGCGCCGCCTCGTCATAGCCGCCCTTGTCGAGCGCGTCGACGATGATCTTGACGATCTCGTTCGGATCCCGCTCGCGCACCGGGCGATAGATCATGCCCGCCTGACAGAATCGACACCCTTCGGTACATCCTCGAGCGATCTCGATCGCCATCCGGTCGAAGATGGCCTCTGCCACGGGGACCGGAGAGTCGGAGGGATATGGAAACTCGTTGATGTCCTCGACGAACGCCCGGGTGACACGGGCCGGGACGCCGGGATATTTCGGCTCGGACACGGAGAGCAGGCCGGAGCGCTCGCAAATCTCACGCTCATAGAGCGATGGACAATAGACGCCGCCTTGCTTTGCGAGCTCGATGAGAATCTCGGTCCGGTCGAGCTCGCCTTCGCGTTTGAGTTGTGCGTAGTGCCGCATGAGCTCCGGGAGCTTCCGCTCCCCGTCCCCGATGACGAAGGCATCGATGAACGGGGCCATAGGCTCCGGCTGAGTGGCTACCGGACCACCCGCGACGACGAGAGGATCGCCGAGATCCCGCTCGCTGGTCCGGAGTGGAATCCGCCCGAGCTCGAGCATCGTCAGAATGTTCGTGAACGTGAGCTCGTACTGCAACGAGAAGCCGACGATATCGAACGCATTGAGTGGGCGGTGGGTCTCGAGACTGACCAGAGGGAGACAGCGCTCACGAAGCTGCGCCTCGAGGTCGAACCACGGACAAAAGACCCGCTCGACGGCGAGATCGCTCTCCTTATTGACCACGGAGTAGAGGATCTTGGTGCCCTGGTGGCTCATCCCGATGTCATAGACATCCGGAAAAGCCAACGCCATGGTGGCGTCGAGATTGTTCCAGTCTTTTTGGATCGCGAAGTGCTCTCCCCCTACATAACGCGCGGGTTTGGCGACTTCGTGAAGGAATTCAGCGTAAGGATGGCCGTTGAAGCTCATAATCAGCCCTCAACTTAGCACTTAGCGCGCGGCGGCGTTAGTACGTCTCGTGGCTCGGCATCCGGCCCCACGCATCGAGGAGCTCCTGACACTCGTGCCGCATGAACCCCGCGACGAGCGCCACGGAGCCGCCGCCGAGCGTGTTCAGCCTGCGATTGGAGATGACGAGCTCGTTGAAGCCCAGGCGTTTGACGTCTCGCACCGTGGTGCCAAAAAACACTTGTTGGATTTGAGCCCAATTGATGGCCGCGAAGCACATCACACAAGGCTCGGTCGTCGAGTAAATGACGCAGCCGCTAAAGTGCGGCGAAGACATCTTCTTCGACGCGCGAGTGATCGCGCACATCTCGGCGTGACGGGTCGGGTCGTTCGTCTTGAGCACCTCGTTGTGCCCGGAGGCGATGACCTCTGAGCCTCTGACAACGACGGCGCCGAAAGGGCCGCCGTCACCGCGGGCGATGCCTCGATAGGCCTCCTTGAGTGCCAACTCCATGAATGCCTGACGCTCTCTCACGTCACTTCCCTCGCACTTCGCGCCACAGGGTTTCGTAGCGCAAGTCGTTACGGACTGCCGCGTAGTCTGGATCCGCAGGCAAGACGACGATCGGAAGCGATCGGTCGGCTGCCGCTCGCGCGAGCTCGGCAAAGGCCTCGTCGATCTCTCCGGAGACGGCATAGATTCGCGCGACCATCGCCGGAGGGACGTAGCGAGTGGCGGCGGCGGTACGCAGCGCATCGATCGCAGCGGAG
>JAJCXL010000159.1 GCA_029263435.1 Acidobacteriota bacterium
CCCCGCCCGGCGCGCGTCTCGAACGGATCCCCTCAGGGCGCTTCGCTATGACTAGCTAGCTCTTCGGTTTCGCGCGAGTTTGATCCGCTTCGATCAACTGCGGTACGTTCCCTTCGCTCCATGGGAAAAAGCGAGGCGGTCCGGAGGATCTCAGAGGTATTTCGATTTCCTACGATCCTGCTGACGGGCTTCATCCTCGAGCTGTTCAATTTATTCGCCATCACCGTCACCCAGGGGTTGATCCAGTTCCCTCCGATCCCGCTGGGCCGATTCGAAAGCTTTACTCTGCACGCGCTCGTCGCGCTCTCGCTTCTCGGCGCTCATCAGCTCGTTACCGGGGCGGGCGCAGGGGACAAAGGGTTTCGTGTCGCTCGGGTCGCGCTCGTTGGATTGTGTCTTCTCGGCGGGCGGTTGTACTTCGAGCATGGCGTCCGACTGAGTGCCGACAGCCCTCATTACTTCGCCCAAGCGCATTCGGTCTTGTTCGACGGCGATCTCGATTTCGACAACGACTACGAGCAGATCCGTCCGCGCATTCAAATCGCCTACCGTTATCCGGTGGGGCTCGCGTTGTTCTCGCTGCCTTTTCTCATGGCAGCTCACGGGCTCGTTCTTTTCGGGGGCGTGTTGGGCCTCGACCTTCCGGCGGAGGGGTTCGGCTACGCCTATGAGACCGCGTTCGAGCTTTCGAGTGTGGTCTTCGCGAGTGTGGCGCTCGTCTATCTTCTTCGAGTCTTGAGTCGGCTCATGCCCATCGGTGTCTCCGGCCTCGCGCTCGCAAGCGCGGTGAGCTCGTCATTTCTGGCGTGGTACATCGTCATCGAGCCCGGCATGCCTCACGCGATGTCGTTCGCGTGGTCGACCTTCATGCTCGGCTACTGGCTCGAGCGACGACCCGTCAGCACTACGAGGGACTGGCTCCTCATTGGTGCATGCGCCGGCGCGGCGGCTTTGGTGCGATGGCAAAACGGTGTGCTCGTCCTGCTCCCGCTCGCCGATGCACTCATCGACCGTCCACGCTCGTTCCGGCCGGTTCTGTGGACTGCCGGCGCTTCGCTCGGGGTCTTCCTGCCGCAACTGCTCTTTTGGTTTCTGACGACGGGGAATCCGTTCGCGATGCCCTCGGCAGGGCATGAGGTCTCATGGTCTCAGCTTCGCCTGCTCGAGGTCCTCTATTCGACGAACCGCGGGTTGTTTCCTTGGAACCCAGTGCTCTATCTCGGAACGATCGGTCTCATCGTCATGCTGTGGAGGCAACGGCGTCTTGCGGCGCTCTTCCTCGCGGGGCTCGCGCTTCAGATCTATGTCAACGGAACGGTGGGCATCTGGTGGGCCGGGTGGTCTTTCGGGGGGCGTCGCTTCGACAGCTGTGTCGTCTTTTTCGTTTTCGGGCTCGCGGTCCTTTTCGATTGGCTACGTCGCCGTCCGATGATTCCGATTTTGGCCGGGGTCTCGTTGCTCTTCGTGTGGAACGTGGAGCTGGTACGACAAGCGCGCGAGGGCCGTGTGCCCCCCGACCGCCTCGTGTCTTTTCGTGACGTCTCCCGTCGGGGTGTGGAAGCGCTCTACGATCGGTGGGGCTACCCTTTTGCCGCGCCGTTGAACTGGCGATTCGCTTCTCGCTACGACGCGTCGCCTGAGAAGTTCGACCGCCTCTTCGGTCACGTCGGATTCGGGAACTTTCGCTCGGCTTTCGACCTGTCGGTGGAGCCATATCTGGTGACGGGTTGGGGCGAGCCGGAGCGCGGTCGCGACGGTGCTTGGTTTCGCTGGTCGGTCGGCCGCGAATCGACACTTCTGATGCCTCTCGCGAACGCGCGGGACTATGAGCTCTCGGTCGAGCTTCGTCCTTTCGGGGGCGCAGTGCCCAATAAGATGGGTGTCACCGTCAATGGAGCCGTCTACCCGGCGCAAACGGTGAGCGAGGGCACGACGCTCCGATGGCGGTTGCCTGCCGAGTCGTGGCGATCCGGCATCAACGTCGTGGCGTTTTACTACGGACGCACCGCGAAACCGCCACCCGCGACCGGCGACACCCGCGAGCTCGCGATGGCGTTCATCCGCCTAGAGCTCGTCGCGCTCCCCGCGGAAGACTGACGCGGTCGCAAGAAAATGGACCAGGTCCATTTTGCAGGTCGATTTTGCAGACCTGAGTGCACCGTCGCTAAGTCTTTGGATTCAGCGTCGTAGACCCAATTTACCAAAAGCGTAAAAAAGGACCAGGTCCTATTTCTTCCCTATTCTCCAGGCGGCTGCCCCTGCTCGACGGGTCGGCTCGGATCGGCGCACCACTCGGACCACGAGCCGGGATAGAGCTTCGCGCCGTAAATTCCGGCGGCTTCGAGGGCGAGTAGGTTGTGGCACGCGGTGACGCCGGAACCGCAGTAGCACACGACCTCGTTCGGGTCGCGTCCCTTCAATACGCTGTCGAGCTGTCCGCGCAGTTCGTCCGGGGGCAGAAAACGGCCATTGCCGTCGAGATTCTTCGAGAACGGATGATTGAGCGCCCCGGGAATGTGCCCTGCCACCGGGTCGAGCGGCTCGGTCTCACCTCGAAAGCGTTCCGGGGCTCGGGCGTCCAGCAAGAGGAGCCTTTCGCGCTCGGTCTGTAGTGCGCCTCCTTCGATCCGCATGTCGGGTCTCGCGCGAGGCGTAAATGTGCGGGCTCGCCGCGCTTCCGCACCACTCTTGATCGCGTCGTCACCGAGCTCGCGAAAACTCCCGTCGAGCACCGCGACGGCGTCGTGACCGAGATAGCGCAAGAGCCACCACACGCGAGAGGCGAAACCCCCCCCGGCAGTGTCGTATGCGACCACTTGAACGCTCTCGTCGATCCCCCAAGAGGAGAACCGGTCGACCATCTGATCGATGTCCGGCATCGGATGGCGTCCGTTCCCGCCGGTCTTTTTTCCGGAGAGGTCGCGGTCCAGATGCGCGTATACGGCGGTGCGGAGGTGGCTTTCCAAGTACTCGGCTTCGCCGCGGCCAGGCTCCGGAAGATAAAAGCGCGCGTCCACGATCGCGAAATCGTCTCGACCGAGCAGAGGCGCTAAGTCGTCGGGTGAGATGAGGGTTTGGTGCAAAGTCTTAACTCCTGTTAGCGAGATCGACAAGAAAGGCAAATACCAGCGCGGTCTCTCGGTGCCGCCGATATCGCCCCGACGCGCCACCGTGGCCGGCCTCCATGTTCGTCTTCATCAAGAGGCGGTGGTCGTCGGTCTTCGTCGCTCGCAGCTTCGCTACCCATTTCGCCGGCTCCCAGTATTGGACTTGCGAATCGTGAAGGCCGGTCGTGACCAGCAGATGCGGGTAGCTCTTCGGTTCTACGTTGTCGTAGGGAGAGTAGGACAGCATGTAATCGTAATAGGGCTTCACCGCCGGATTTCCCCATTCGTCGAACTCGCCAGTGGTAAGAGGGATCGAGGTGTCCAGCATCGTCGTCACGACGTCGACGAACGGAACTTCGGCGACCACGCCGGAGAATAGGTCGGAGCGGAAGTTCATGACGGCCCCAACCAATAGTCCGCCGGCGCTTCCTCCCCATGCGTAGAGCTTGTGGGGATGAGCGTAGCCGTCAGCGACCAGGTGCTCGCCGCAGGCGATGAAATCGAAGAACGTGTTCTTCTTCTCGAGGAGCTTCCCGTGGTCGTACCACGGACGACCCATATCCTCGCCTCCTCGGATGTGCGCGATGGCGAAGATGAACCCTCGATCGAGCAGGCTCAATCTCGCAGGTGAGAACGTGGCGTCGATGCTGATGCCGTAGGAGCCGTAGCCGTAGAGGACCAGAGGCGCGCTGCCGTCGACCGGCGTATCTTTGTGCCGGACGAGGGAGATAGGAACGGCAGTGCCGTCAGGAGCCTTCGCCGTCAACCGCTCCGATCGATAATTGTCCTGCTCGAATCCACCCCGAATCTCGTCTCGTTTGAGAAGGGCTCGCTCGCGCGTTTCCATGTCGTACTCGTAGACCGACTTGGGAGTCGTGAGAGACGTATATCCGAAGCGCAGAAGATGGGTGTCTTGCTCGATGTTTTGGGTCGTGAACGCGTAATAGGTCGCCTCATCGAAGTCGATATAGTGGTCGGAGCTGGAGCGCTCGTTCGCTCCATCCCAGCGCAAGACCCGAATCCGTCTGAGGCCGCCATGCCTCTCGACGACGACGAGATGGTGGGTGAAGAGCACGAAGCCTTCCAGCAACACGTCGGGCCGGTGTGGGATCACTTCCTCCCAGTGCTCGCGACCGGGTGCCGCGACGGAGGTCTTGACGAGCTTGAAGTTCTGGGCTTCGTGGTTCGTCAGAATGTAGAAGCTCTCATCGATGTGACTCGCGCTGTACTCGTGCTCCCGTTCGCGCGTCTCCAACACGGTGAACGCGTCCTCCGGGGTATCGGCCGAGACGAATCGATACTCGGTCGAAAGGGTTTGCTCCGACGCGATCATGATGAACCGTTCGGATCGGGTCTCGAAGACATCGACGGCGAAGGTCTCATCGTTTTCTTCGAAGATGAGCACGTCCTCTTCTTGCGCGGTTCCGAGCCGATGCCGGTAGA
>JAJCXL010000160.1 GCA_029263435.1 Acidobacteriota bacterium
TTGTCTGCTTCAGGGCGGCCGTGAACGACTCGATCAGTCTCCGCTCTCTGCTGAACCTTGCGTCGGTCAGGGCATGATGTGAAAATGAACAAAGCAGCGGCACAAAAGTGAACGCTCTTTTCCCCCTGAAAAGATGCTGCAGAAACACGACTTGAAATTCAATCACATGTTCGGTCTTGTGTGGCAGGGCTTCTGAGTCAGCGATGCGCGGATAATTCTCTTTCAGCAGGTTCATAAAATTCAGATCACACCTGGCGGTTTCCAGCGGCGTTTCAAAATCGAGCTCAATTGCCGAATAGAGATCGGTCAAACCTGAGTGCCCGGTTCCGAGAATGATGAAGCAGTCAATCTCCGCTGAGCCGGCCAGTGCTTTGTAAGCATGCGCGTAGCTTGCACCGCCTGCGCGTATGTCGATATGCGGCACCACCAGACCTTTGAGCGCATGGCCATTGCTCTCGCCATTCGGAAGGCCGGGACCCACCGGTGGTTGATAGAACGTATCGATCTGGCTCACCAGCTCCTCAGGGTCCGCTGCATAGCTCTGGCCCGCGTGTACCGCCGGCCTGGCAGGCAAAGAGAGAAATTCTCTCTCTATCGCCCTTCTCTTACTCAAATAGGAGTGGTTGTACAGGAAGAGCGCTTCATCCAGCTTGCTCATGATTTCAGCAAAGTCTGCTTCCGGCAACGGTTTGCCAAAAGCCAGGCCATATTGCCGGCGAATATCCTCAGCCGAATGATGGCCATCAAAGAACTGCAGGATATAGAAAAGATCACCCGACAGCATCAGGGTTTGCGGAGCAATGCCGCTTGGGTCGCGCAACCCATACTGCTTGCCGGAACCGTTGTTGATGGGGAAGGCGTCGAGGTATCTCAGTTTCGGGTATTCCATGCCTGGCTCTGTCCTATGCTTGGGAGAAGGGGTTGTGCACGTGAACCCCAACAGTCATCAGTTTCTCTTCCGAAATAATCCTTGTACCACCCGAAGATAAAAAGTGTTCTCGCAAATAACAGAATTTCATTCCTCTCTTGTGTGGCTACTTTCCTAACGATTGCCTCAGGCGCTGAAGGGATTTACAGCACCGAAGCTGTTTATCTAATAATAATTTTGAAATCGCACTAAACTACCCCAAAAAGCGATCGCCCTTCAGTCGGCTGGAGGCACGCGTTAGAAGCTGGACCGCCCACTGAACCAAAAGCGCCACGGATTAAAGCCAAACCTTGGGTGGGCTGTCTCCCAAAGGGGTGGTTTTGTTTTGCCTCCAGCTGCTATTAAATAACACCAAACGTTTCCAAAAATCCGTTAGTGAAAATTACTGTTTTCCCATAGGGTAAACTATCCCTATATTCATAGAACTCAGTTCTAATCAGACCTTTGCTATTCTTCCGAGCTTTCCTTTGAAGATGAGATGTGTCCCCAAGTACGATGTAAAATTCGTATTTCGTCATTGATAAAACTATTTTACGATCTTCTAAAGCCCTTTTCACAAATCCTGGAAGAGATTTTTGAGTTTTTAAATATTCTGCTCTTTTAAATTTAGTTTCATCATGTTCCGGAACCGAAATCACAAAGTCCAAGTCATAAAAATGTCCTATAAATTTACTTTTATATGTTTGGAAATCTAAGTCGGCTTCTAAATTGTGTTGCTCTTTTTCTTTAGAATACAGGCATTGATGAAATTTGTGCCTTTTGCTCTCTTGCTCAATTTCATGATCACAACTCAAAAGAAAAACGAGAACTAGACTAAAACCAATAAATTTGGTCATCATAAATATGAAAACCTAATTGCCTGATATGTCATTGATTTTCGAAGATATTATTCTTTGATTTTTGAAAATTTTATTACATCTAACATCGAAATCACCGGCGCGGCGGGTGGCCCTGCCAACGTGCACTGTCTGCACACGTGTGCCACGCGCCTTTTAGGCCGTGGCCCATGCTCATATCATCAGCATGGGTATGCTATCATGATCCGGAACCAGTCCGTTGTTTACCAATTGTGCATGTGCCGATGACCACAGCCAGTTCTGCGCAACATCCACCAAATCGGCGCGGTCATTGCCATTGCCGGATACACCCTTGCGAAGGTTAAGACCTTCGCAAGGGTTTCTGAGCCAGAGAAGAACCATGGATGAAACTCCTCCCAAACTGTAACTCATCCCTGGACAAGCTCGTCCCAGGATATCTTGCACGCCTTCGGTAACTCCAGGTACCGATAACGATGGCAACATGAAAAGATCAACTCATGTGCATGCCCTGGCGTATTATGGTGCTTGACCTTCTTCCTGGGTTGCCCTTTGCTCTTGGAATCCATCACAAACGCTATATTGTGCGGTAAAAGGCACGGTCTAAAAGACCCTGCCACACCCTTCAGTTTACGTCCTGGCTACCCGTCCGTAAGTTGGAAATGCACTGGCCTTCCCGCGCCTGACGGAAGATTTGTCGCGCGCCTCGGCTTTAATGACTTTACGTTCCATCACCTCGCGCCTAGAATGGCATTGAATCGAAGTGAGAAATGTGAGTAAGCCGTCTTCGCTTGTCATCCCGGAAGGCTCTTTTTTGGTTGAATCCGTGCAGGATGAACGCTGCCGGGTCTGTTCGAAGAAAATTCCTCCTGAATGGCTTTGGTTGTTTGACTATGTACCCAATTCAGGTTCAGTGCTACCCGCAAAATCGAGCCGGCGCAAAAAAAAGTTCTAAAATCTTCAATCGTTAATCCTTGTTCTGAAATCCCTCTCCCTATTCGCAAACCATGCGATCCCATTTGCTATTTTCGCACGCTACGCAATCGCTAATCCGTGTTCTGAAATCCCGCCACGCCTCCGAACCGTCGGCACTGGTCTCTCAGAATACAACCAGAGTCTTCAATGATTCCTTCGCTCTGACGGTATTATCCACGGCATCCTGGATCTGGTCCAGCGGATACCTGTGGGTCACGAGCATCTCTGCGTTCAGAACACCCTTTTCGATCAAGCTAAGCGACTCGCGCGTATCATCCGGG
>JAJCXL010000161.1 GCA_029263435.1 Acidobacteriota bacterium
CATCCGGAGACGTTCTCGGCAGCGATCCCGATGGCCGGAGCGCCTCGAGGCGAGTCTGAAGAGCACCTCCGCACCTTCGTCAAGCTTCCGATCTACGCCATTCACTCCCGGCTGGACACGGTCGTTCCGCTCGCGCCGACGGAGGAGGCGATGACAAAGCTAAAGGATTGGGGCGCGCACAAAGCCGAGCTCACCGTCGTCGAAGACGTCACGCACTACCAAACGGCTGGGTTCGTACCCTACCTCCGAGACGCAGTGGACTGGCTCCGAGATATCTGGGCCGAGTAGTAGAAAATCTTGCCCGTCCAGACTGAAATTGCTACTCTCGTTGCTGCACCACACATCTCGTAGCCACACCCACCGCCCGGGCGCGCCATCAGCCACGCCCCGGCCGCTTTAGTTTTTTTCGCCGAAGGAGCGATAGAGATCCGTCATGGACAAGAAAACGACAGCCGGCAAGAAAGCTGCCAGCAAGAAAACAGCCCCCAAGAAGGTCGCGAAGAAGAACGTGACCAAGAAGAAAGCGGCGACCAAGAAGACCACCGCCAAGAAATCCACGGCGCGCGCGAGCAAACGTCCCACGAAAGCCGCCGCGATGTCCCCTCCCGCGCCTCGCACGGCTTTCACTGACGAACAGATCCGACAACGAGCGTTCGAGATTTATCGTTCCGGACGGCACCCGCAAAATCCGGACGCCGACTGGTACGATGCGGTGCGCGAGCTAAGCTCGGAATCGGGCCTAAAGCAGCCGTAACCGTAAGCGTCCGGAACGAATACCTTTACATCGCCCGCCGGGTCAAATATGCTCTGACCCACGGGCGATCCCGCACGTCATTCACCTTTGAGCGGAGCGTTTTGGCGGATAAAGCAGTCGACTTCCTGAAAGAGGCAGTCTCCAACCCTCAAACGATTGGCGCCATCGCTCCCAGCTCGGACGGCCTGGCCCAAGCCATGGTTTCGAGCGTCGATTGGGAGCGCGTGCGCGTCGTCGTCGAGTACGGTCCCGGCACGGGCTCGGTGACCGCCGCCATTCTCGAGCGGATCGAGGACCGGGATTTCTTCGCAGTTGAGCTCAACGAGACCTACGCCCAAGGATTGTCCGAACGCTTCCCCGAGCTCACCGTCTATCACGACTCGGTAGAGAACATCGACGCCATCCTGAAGACCCACGGCGCGGCCCAGGTCGACGCGGTCATCAGCAGCCTTCCATGGGTGCTTTTCTCCGAAGACCTGCAAGAAGTCCTCCTCGACAAGATGCTGGACGTGCTCGCGCCGGACGGACAGTTCTCGACGTTCACCTACCTCCACGGATTGGTCGCTCCCAAAGGGAAACGGTTTCGTGAGCGGCTGGAACAACGGTTCGCCGAGGTCAGCCGCGGCGACGTCGTGTGGCGCAACGTGCCCCCCGCCGTCGTCTATCGCTGCAAGAGATAAGACGACCATGGATCCAACGCCGCAGCGCTCGCGGTGGCGTGCGATCTTGTCGAGGCGGTGTCCGAAGTGCTTGGAAGGGGCGGTTTACCACGGATTTTTGAAACCGAATCTTCGCTGCCCCGAATGTGGATTGTCCTTCGAGCGGGAGCCCGGCTATTTCTTGGGGTCCTTCTACGTGAGCTACGGACTCGGTGCCGCCGTTGCCATCCCCACCGTCTTGATCGTGCTCTTCTTCGAGATCCCGGTCGTCTGGCTGTTTCCCATCGTTTTCGTGTGGGTCGGTGTGTTGGGACCGTTGATCGTCAGCTACTCGCGCGTCTTGTGGTACCACCTCGATCACTCGGTCGATCCGCGCTAATCGCAGCCCCGCCCAAACATTCCTCGCCGTCGTAGAAAACAGTGAACTGTCCGGGAGCAATCCCCGGCTCCGCCCGGTCGAGACGCACCACCGCCTGTTGCTTGCTGACGGGGGGAACGACGTCCACCTCGGCGTCGTAGAGCCTCCGTCCGTGACGCACCTTCACCTGAAGCGCGCTTTTCGTCGGGGGTTCCGACAGCCAATGAAGCCTCTCGACGACGTAGACGTCGGTCGAAGCCGTTTGGAGAGCCTCCGCGTGAGAGACGAAAACGATATTCTCATCGCAATTCTTGCCGCTCACGAACCATGGACCGTGGGACAACCCCAATCCCTGTCGTTGACCGATGGTGTGGAACCAATACCCTCGATGAGAGCCCAACACCCGGCCGGACTCTTTCTCGACGATCGCGCCCTCGCGCTCTCCAAGATGGTAGCGAACGAAATCACGATATCGGATCTTGCCGAGGAAGCAGATCCCTTGGCTGTCTTTCCGATCTCGATTCGGAAGGGCCCGCCGACCAGCCTCCTCCCTTACTTCTGCTTTGGTCAACCCGCCCAACGGAAACAAAGCCCGCTCGAGTTGATGTGGATAAAGATGAGAGAGAAAGTAAGTCTGGTCCTTCACCGGGTCGACACCCTTGAACATGCGGACAGTGCCGTGGAGCCGCTCGAGTCGGGCGTAGTGACCCGTCGCCACCCGTTCGTAGCTCTCATCGATCTCATCGAAGAACGCTCCGAACTTGATGCGCTGGTTACAAAAGATATCCGGGCTCGGGGTGCGTCCGGCGCGTAGCTCGTCGATGGTGTAGCGCACCACCCGGTCCCAATAGGCCGTTTGAAGCGAGCGGATCTCGAGCGGCACGTCGAGGCTTTGACAGACGGCGCGCGCGAGCTCCAGGTCTTCTTCCCACGGACAGTGGCCGAGATGGGAGAGTTCGTCCTCGAGCCATACTTTGAGATAGAACGCCGTGACCTCGTGCCCTTGCTCCTTGAGCAAGCTCAAGGCGAGCGAGCTGTCCACGCCACCGGACAGCAAGAGTGCGATCTTCATGAGTCCACTATAGCGAGGCCTTGACGGCGAAGAGCTTCTCGAAGCGCATGAGCGCACGTTTGCTGCCGTCGAGCTTCCACTTCCCCGTCTTGGCCAGCACCTCGGGGCGCTCGCCGTTCTCGTAGCGCCGGAAGATCTCGGGCGCCGCCGTCACGACGACGTCGGGGCGTTCGATCGTACCCAACCCCGTGACCAGGGCGCTTCCCTCGACGACTGCATGGAAGACGTCCTCCCCGACTCTGAACTCGAGACGGAGATCCAACCCTTCCGCCCGCTCCGGCCGAAACAACGACCGCATCGCAACGACGAGCCAGGTGGGTCGATAGCTGGCATCGCTGGGGAGATCGCGCCCCGTTTTCACGCCCCATCGAACGAGCTCCCACAACACGGGCTCGAGAGCCGCCCCGGCCTCGGTCAACTCATACACCGGTACCGAGGCCGGCGGCGGAAGCTTGCGCCGAGCGACGAGCCCTTCTTCCGCGAGCCTCTTGAGGCGGTCCGAGAGGAGATTCGTTCCGATGCCGCCAAGTGCCTCCACGAGGTCTCGGAATCGTCTCGGCCCAATCAAGAGCTCCCGCACGATCAAGAGCGTCCATCGCTCCCCGAGCAAATCGAGCGCGGAGGCGACGTGGCAAGCCTGCTGATAGCCGCGGCGTCCGGATGTCATCGACATATTATTTGCAAGCGCGCACTTTATTTTTATATAGTTACGATATCACAAGGAGGTTTCATGGATTGGAAACGCATTCTATTGGCCGCCGCCCTTCTCGCCTTTCTCGCGTCGACAGTACGTGCTTTGACCGAGCACAGCTATCTCGGGTTCTTCCTCATCGCGAACGAGAACTCCGCGACGAAGCTCATGTTGCTCGACCTCACCATCGCACTGACGCTCGTCGTGATCTGGATGGTAAGGGACGCTCGGCGGCACGAGAAGTCTTTTATCCCCCACATCGTACTCACCCTATTCTTCGGCGTCGCGGGTCCCCTCGTCTACCTCGTGGCGCGTCCTCTCTCCCGTCGAGGTCAGAGGATCGCCGCGATCGGCCTCCTCGGGGCGCTCGGAGCGGCCGCTGCGCTCCACTGGGACCACGATGCGTCGCGGAGCGCCGCGGAGTGGCGAGACAGCGCCGCCGCCGCGGAGGTCTTTACGGTCTAGCAAACCTTTCGTCGCCCACCGTCGTCTGATACAAATGGAGGGTAGCGTCCATGCAGAACTTGATCCGTGACTTCAGGCTCGGATGCCGATCGCTTCTCAAGTCGCCGACTTTCACGGCCGTCGCGATATCCACGCTCGCGCTAGGCATCGGTGCGAACACGGCCATTTACAGCATCGTCCACGCGGTCGTCTTGAACCCTCTCGATTTCGCCTCCCCGGACGAGCTCATGATGCTATGGGAGCGCGATCCGGATGACGCAGGCGTGCTTTCTAAAGGGCGCGTCACGGCAGCGAACTTTCGCGATTGGCACGCACAGGCCACCGCCTTTCAGAGCATGGCACTGTTCGGCTCCGCCTCGTTCAACTGGACCGGCGACGGCGAGGCGGAACAGCTGAGAGGGGCGGTAGTCACCGACGAGTACTTCACGGTCCTGGGGGTCCACCCGGAACTCGGACGGTTCTTCGCCCCACGAGAGGCAGAGCCAGGACAAGCAAGGGTGGTCGTGCTCGGAGACGGGCTCTGGCGCCGACGCTTCGGTGCGTCGCCAGGTGTCATCGGAGCTCTCATGACGCTCGACGGCGCGCCGTACGAGATCATTGGCGTCGCCCCCCCGGGGGTCTATCCTAGCTGGCCGCAAAACAACGGCAGAATCTCGCCCCTGCCCTCGTTCCAAGAAGTCTTCGTTCCCGCGACGCTGTCCGCCGAACGCTGGGCCGATCGGCAGTCCCATGTTTTCGGAGTCATCGGACGGCTCGAGTCGGACACGACCCTCGACGCCGCCCGGGCGGAAATGGCTACCCTGGCATCGCAGCTTCGTGCCGCCTATCCCCGAGAGAACAAAGGCTCCGAGATCCTGGTCCAACCGTACATGGACCAGGTCTACGGAGGCACCCGCGCCTCGATGTTCCTGCTGCTCGGCGCCGTGGGGCTCGTCTTGTTGATCGCCTGTGCGAACATCGCAGCGCTGTTTCTCGCTCGATCTCAGACCCGGCGACGGGAGATCGCGGTACGAGCGGCCCTCGGAGCGAGTCGGCTCGCCCTCGTCCGGCAACTCCTCGCCGAATCGACCGTGCTTGCCGGCGTGTCGGCCGTTGTCGGGGTGTGGCTCGCCTTCGGAAGCGTCAACGTACTCGTACGCCTCAGCCCTGAAGAGATCCCCCGACTCGCGCAAGCGTCCGTTTCGCCATCCGCGTTGGCCTTCGCGCTCGCGGCAGCTCTCGTCGTCTCCTTGCTCGTGGGACTGGCCCCGGCGGTCTCGCTCACGCGCCCACCCCGCGGCGACGGCACCCGAGTGACCGAGCGCGGCCGTTTGGGCGCCGGTCTCGTCGTTTCCGAGGTCGCGCTCGCGGTCGTGCTCGTCGTCAGCGCCGGGCTCCTGATTCAGAGCTTCGCGAAGCTCCAAGGCGTCGATCTCGGCTTTCGCGCCACCCGGGTGCTGGTCGGAGAGCTTGGCTTGCCCCGAACGAGCTACCCCGATGGGCGCGCGGCCACCCTTTTCTATACTCAGCTCGTCGAGCGCTTGACGGCTATCCCCGGCGCCACGCACGCCGCGCTCGCCTACGATCATCCGCTCGACTCCAACTGGGGCGACTCGTTCCGCATCGTCGGAGAGGGCGAGACCGACGACTCTCTAGGCGCGACCCTGCGCATCGTGACCCCGGGCTACTTCGAGACCGTCGGGCTCGACGTGGTGCAAGGAAGAGCGTTGAGTGAATTGGACGACCCGGAGCATCCGGGCGCGGTCATCGTCAACCAAGCGTTCGCCCAAACTTATTTTCCCGGCGTAACCGCTCTCGGTCGCTCACTTCGGATATCGACTCCGAGCGCGTTCGATGCGACGCTTCCGGAGCAGTTCGAGATCGTCGGCATCGTACGAAACGTCAAGTTTCTCGGGCCGCACTCGTTGGATGAGCCGGCCTACTACCTACCGTCTCGGCAGTTCCCGGTGCGCGACATGGCTCTTCTGGTTCGAACCGAAGGAGATCCCGAAGCGCTCACGGCGGGGATTCGAGAAGCGGTGCGTGCGCTCGACCCAGCCGTGCCCGTCGGAGCACTCACCTCCCTTCAAAAGCTTTCGGCGGACGCGGTCGCGGCCCCTCGCTTCAACACGCTCTTGTCGGCGCTTTTCGGCAGCGTCGCGCTCCTCTTGGCGGTCCTCGGTATCTACGGACTACTAGCGTACGAGGTGACGACGCGCACGAATGAGATCGGCTTGCGCATTGCGCTCGGCGCGCCGGCGGGCCAGGTCATCGGGCTCGTGGTCAAACAGAGCACCCGCCTCACTCTCATGGGCGTCGGGCTGGGGCTCACCGGCTCGTGGCTGGTCTCTCGGGCGTTAGCGCCGCTTCTGTTCGGCGTCGAGCCGAGCGACCCCTCGACTCTCGTGGTCGTGTCGTTGGTACTGCTCGGTGCCTCCTTGATCGCGAGCTATCTGCCCGCGCGACGAGCGAGCAAGATTGCCCCCACGGTGGCCCTACGCTATGAATGAGGCGTGAGCACCGATCATGCCGGTATTCGAGTACCGCCGCTCTGCTCTAGGCACTCGGAGACGCATCCGCGGACTCGGAAACGGGCAAGATCGGATAGAGCGTTTGAGTAGGAAAGGCGAACTCGAGTCCTTCTTCCGAGAAACGCCGAAGAATGCTCATGTTGATCTCAGACTGAGTCCCGAGAATATCGCCGTCCTTCTCGATGAAATAGATGAACGTGATGTTCATGGAAGAATCGCCGAACGAGCTGAAGCCGGTGAGAATATTTTCCTCGACGCTCCCGTGCGCGGACGCGATCTCTCGAAGGATCCGCATGGCGCTCTCCATTTGCTCGGGAGTGGTGTCATAGATCAAGCCGAGCTCGACCACGACCTTGCGTGACGGCTCGGCGCTGACGTTCTCGACCGGCGCGTCGGAGAACTTCATATTGGGGATCGTGACGATGCGGTTCTCCAGGGTCTTGAGGCGGGTGCTCCGGATCCCGATCTCGGTGACGAAACCGTCATAGCCGGCGACTTTGACTCGGTCACGAAGGGTGAACGGGCGGTCCGTGAAGATCGTATAGCCTCCAAAAATGTTCGAGATGGTGTCCTTCGCTGCCATCGCCAGCGCAATCCCACCAATGCCGAGCCCCGCAATGAGAGCGCCCACGTCATAGCCGGCATTGTTGAGCGCCACGATGATCGCGATCATCCAAACCGCGAAGCGCGTGCCCCTTCGAAGGATCGGCAAGAGTTGATCGTCGAGATCGTTCTCGGAGCGATTCGCGAGAGGCACCAAGTACATCTCGTAGAGCCCATCGATGACCCGCGCGATGAGCCAGGCTCCGCTCAAGGCGATCATCGCTTGGAAGACGTTCCCCAGGATCCGCGCGGCCCATTCCGAAAACTCGAGAGTCGATAGGCCGAACCAGATCCCGGCCACCGAGACAGCGAGAACGATGGGCTGTTCCATCATGTCGACGACGATGTCGTCGAGCTGTGATTCCGTCTTGGCGGTCGCGCGGCGGACGAACCGCCTGGAGACCCAATAAACGATCTTTCCCAACATCACGGCGAATATGGCGATTCCAATCGCCATCGCCCAATCCGCAACGCTATTTCCGTAGAACTCTGAGCTCATCCACTGCTCGAACATTTAGTGTCTCCTGAACTGCTGCTCTCGACGGGGAAGGTGCAACCCCTTTTTTGCTAGACCAAGCGATAGGGTAGCCAAAATGAAGCCTGCTCGGTTTCGAGAGCTTACGATGAGATCGGTGGCTACGCACGGACACCCGGGCTCAGGAGGTTGGACGCATGTCGTCTGTGACTTCGATCGAGCGTTTCATCTCGCGAAATCGAA
>JAJCXL010000162.1 GCA_029263435.1 Acidobacteriota bacterium
CTTCAGCTACATCGCCGGCAAAGCCGCCACGGACGCCTTCTTCTCGAACAGCCAGTTCATCGGGATCGGTTTTTCTCAAAGGCAGCTCACGCCGGCCGAGATCCGAGTCGCTCAAGTTTTTCCCGATAGCCCCGCTTCCGAGGCGGGCTTACGGAGAGGCGACGCCCTCAACGCGATCGACGGGCGCTCGGTAGAGGAGCTCGGCGCGAGCGGTGAGCTCGGTGGAGCGTTCGGCCCATCGACGGCGGGCTATTCGGTCCGCATCCAGTGGCGCACGTTGCAAGGTGCTATCCGCACCGAGACCGTCACGAAGCGGGCCGTGACGATACCGACCGTATCTCAAACCGCCGTCCTCGACGTGCGGGGCCTGCCGGTCGGCTACGTCCACTTTCGTAACTTCGTCGAGCCTTCCACTGGCGCTCTCAACGCTGCCTTCGCGAAGCTACGGCAAGCCGGGGTCGTGGACCTCATCCTCGATTTGCGCTACAACGGCGGCGGTCTCATCGACGTTGCCCAGCACCTCGGAAGCCTCATCGGCGGCTCGCGAACGAACAGCCAGGTGTTCGTCGAGTTTCAACACAACGACAAGCAGATGTCCTTGAACCGCCAGCTCCGGTTCGGCAACCGTGCGCAACAGCTCAACGTGCCGCGCGTCGTGATCTTGACCTCCCGCGCTTCCGCTTCTTCGAGCGAGCTCGTCATCAACGGCCTCGCTCCGTTCATCCCGGTGACCCTCGTCGGTCGCCGCAGCTTCGGGAAACCCGTCGGACAGTACAGCTTCGATTTCTGCGACAAGGTCATCTTCCCGGTGTCGTTCCAGAGCGTCAATGCGAGCGGTAGTGGCGATTTCTTCAATGGCTTTCCCGTCGACTGCCCCATGAGAGACGGTCTGAACCGGCCCCTCGGCCATCCCGAAGAAGCGATGCTCGCGGAAGCACTGTATTTTCTCGAGCATGGCACTTGCAGCCCCGAGTCGCTGGCGGAAAAGAACCAGCGCTCCCTACAGGCCACCGCTCCGGAGCGATTCGATGCCGACCGAACGATGACCGGCTTCGATCAGCTCATCAACGCGCGTTAGGACCGGGACGGTTCGTCGAGATCATAGCCGAAACCGGGACCCACTTCTCGAACCACTCGACGTTTCGGATCAACAAATCACGCACCAAACGCGGCTCACGGACGCCGTGAGGCTGGCCGGGATAGACGACCAGCTTCGTCGGCGCCTTCCCTATCGCGCGCACCGCTTCGTAGAACTGAATGCTCTGCTCCGCCGGAACTCTCTCGTCACGCTCGCCGACTTGGATGAGAAGCGGGGTCGTGACGCGCGTGACGTTCCGATAGGCCGAGCGCTCTTCGTAGAGCTCGAAGTCCTCCCACGGCTTCGGTCCCAAATAGGTGTGGTAGAACTCGGGAAGATCGGTTTGCGAGTACATGGAGATGAGGTCATTCGCACCGGCTCCCGCACTCGCCGCGCGGTAGCGCGTCGTCTGAGTAATTCCCCAAAACGTATGGTGCCCGCCGAAGCTCCATCCCATGATCCCGAGTCTCGCCGAATCCGCGATGCCCTGTTCGATCAAAGCGTCCACCCCGGAGTCGATATCGACCCAGTCTCGACCCGAGATGTCCCCGCGATTGAGCCCTCGAAACCGTTCGCCGTATCCGGTTGAGCCGCGATAGTTGGGTTGGAGGACCGCGTAGCCCATCCCGGCAAAGACTTGCACCGGGTAAGCGCCGCGGCGGGCCGAGAACCTGTCCGACGAGACGCCGGACGGACCGCCATGGATGACGAGAAGTAGCGGTACCCGCGTCCCTTCACGGTAGCCCACGGGCAGATTCAGGATGCCTTCGATGGACTCGCCATCGGCACGCGACTTCCACGTCACCACCCGCTGCTCCCCGAGCGCAAGAGACGTCTCCACATGCGAGTTGTGGCGACTGAGTTGGGAGGGCTCGAACGCGTCGGTGCGCGATACGAAGACGTTGGCCGGTCGAGAGCCTGACTCTTCCAAGAAAGCCACCAAAGAGCCATCCTCGCTCATCGAAAAGCTCGAGGCGTAAGGGCTGGTGCTCACCCGCGTCGCGCGGGTCCCGACTCGAAAGAGGCCTCGCCCCGTACGCTCGGCGGCTTCTACGTACAGCCCCGCTGGAGTCGCGGACACGAAAGTGGCGTTCTCGTCGAGAGCATCGGTGAGAGGCCTCACGGCGCTCGTGTCCGGAGAGACCTCCCACAGCTTTCGGTTGAAGGTTCCGAGACGTTGGCCGGTCGCAGCCACGATGACTCCGCTCGGCGTCCACGCCACCGCAGTCTCACCTCCCGGCATCTGCGTTATCTTCCTTGCGTCGCCGCCGT
This sequence comes from Acidobacteriota bacterium, assembly GCA_029263435.1. Lineage (GTDB taxonomy): Bacteria > Acidobacteriota > Vicinamibacteria > Marinacidobacterales > SMYC01 > JAJCXL01. The sequence continues at coordinate 2,351 of JAJCXL010000162.1, forward strand.
CCGCGGAGACCACGAACACATCCATCTCGCTTCGGCTTCGCAGCGCGGGCCGGGGACGCGCGGAGAACGCCACCAAGCTCGAGTCGGGGCTGAACTCGAATGCCGAGACGAAGAGCTCCTCCGGAGACACTTGCTCGGGCGAAGCCGCCCGCCGCTCGGACACCGGCGACACCCACAAGTAGGACCACTCATCGGCATAGGTCTCGTCCCAGACGACGGGTCGGCCGCGCGAGGACTCGAAGGCCTCCACCGCATCGCTCGTAGTCGGCTTGGCGACGAATCCGAGTCGATCCCCATCGGGGCTCAGACGAAAGGACTCGACGCTGGTGTGCCACTGCGTCACCTGCCACGCTTCTCCCCCGTCCGGTCGGATGCCGTGCACCTGCCGCGACCCGCTCCGGTCGGAAGCGAACATCAACCAGCTCGAGTCCGATGACCATCGGGGCGTGTCGTTGACGCCATCGTGAGACGTCAGTCGGACCGGCTCGGCGGGTACCTCCCCGAGCGCCACGGCCCAGATCGCTGAGTCGTTCGAGCTCTCCTCGAAATCCATCTTAGTGACGACGTAGGCGACCCAGCGACCGTCCGGACTGATGCGAGGGTCTGTCACCGACTCCAGGCTCAAGACGTCCTCGACTGAGGCCGCCCGAGGCTCGCTCGCCCGTGCTGTAGCCGTCAAGAGCATCAGGACACAAAAGATTGCCGACTCCACTCGTTTCATAAGCTCCTCGCCGCGGCTTTACAGGCTCGCCGCGTCCGATTTGTAACATGCCCGTCGCCCGCGCGTCAGATTCACGTTTGCCCGGCTCTTGACACCGCTGTCCAGCTGTGAGCATATTCTGACGCTGGCGGACGGCGTTTTCCGAGACATTCGGGGCCCGTTTCGCAACGGAAAGCTCATTAAGAATGTAAACTCGCAAACTCGAGGAGCCCCACCGGCGCCGATGCCTCGCTCATCGCTGCTCGCCAACGGCGGTTCCACAACAACCAATCTGGGAGGGGCTGTTTCAATGACAGGAGCGTTGCGGTTCACCACCGCTCACTCGGGCTTTGACGGAGGCCACCGATGAATACGGTCATGCTCGGAGGGATCGGCCTGGTCGCGATGTTCGCCGGCTACCGGTTCTACTCCAAGTTCCTGGCGGAGAAGATTTATAAGCTCGACCCGGACTTCGTCACTCCGGCCCATACGAAGCGCGACGACAAGGACTACCTCCCCACTCACCGCATCGTCTTATGGGGCCATCACTTCACGGCCATCGCCGGTGCCGCTCCGATTATCGGACCTTCGATCGCCGTCATCTGGGGATGGGTCCCCGCGTTCTTGTGGGTCATCTTCGGCACGATTTTCTTCGCCGGGGTCCACGACTTCGGCGCGATCTGGGCGAGTGTCCGGAATGACGCCCAATCCATCGGCGCGCTCACCCGCGACGCGGTCGGCAGCCGGGCCCAAACGTTGTTCATGGTCGTGATCTTTTTCCTGCTGCTGATGGTGAACGCGGTGTTCGCGGTCGCGATCTCGGATGCTCTCATAGACACTCCCAGCAGCGTCATTCCGGCATGGAGCGCTATCGCCGTGGCGGTCGTCATCGGGGTTTTGATCTACAAGATGCACGTCCCTTTCATCTGGCCGACGATTGGCGGGACGATCATTCTCTACGCGATGATCTGGGTGGGAGAAAGCGTGCCGGTCGAGCTTCCGGCATCCACGTTCGGGCTCAGCCCCGGCCCCGCCTGGATCGTGATCTTGTTCGTCTACGCGATGATCGCGTCTCTCCTACCGGTATGGCTGCTGCTTCAGCCGCGCGATTTCATCAACGGCATTCAGCTCGCCGTCGGCCTCGTTTTGCTGTACGGTGCCGTGTTCATCGCGAGCCCGACGATCGTCGCGCCGGCGTTCAACTTCGAAGCGCCCGAGGGAGCGCCGCCTTTGGTACCCCTGCTCTTCGTCACGATCGCATGTGGTGCGATTTCAGGTTTTCACGGCCTCGTGTCCTCCGGGACGACTTCGAAGCAGCTCGATAAAGAGACGGACGCTCGGTTCGTCGGCTATTTGGCGTCGCTCGGCGAGGGCTCCGTCGCGCTGGTGGTCATCCTCGCCACCACGGCGGGCTTTTCCTCTCTGTCCGAATGGCAGGCTACTTACGCTGAGTTCGGGGCGGGAGGCATTCCAGTCTTCGTCCTCGGAGGTTCTCGTATCGTCTCCGGCGCGCTCGGCATTCCCATCGAGTTCGCGGCCACTCTTTTGACAGTGATGGCGGTGTTGTTCGCGGGTACGACGATGGATGCCGGCGTTCGGCTCCAGCGCTACATCATCCAGGAATGGGGCGTCATCTACAAGATCCGGGCCTTCCAAAACGGTTATGTCGCCACGGTGATCGCCGTCGTCGCTTGTCTGATCCTCGCTTTTGGGGCAGGCGGGCCGGATGGTAGCGGAGGCATGATCCTCTGGCCTCTGTTCGGAACCACGAATCAGTTGCTGGCCGGATTGACCTTGCTGGTCATCAGCGTCTTGCTCGTGAAGCTGGGACGGCCGAGCCGATACACGCTCGTGCCCATGGTCTTCGTGACCGCGATGGCCTTCGTCTCGGCACTCTTTCAGCTCGGAAGCCTCTATCGTGCGGAGCAATACATGCTTCTGGCAATCGACTCGATGATTATCGTCGCGGCGATCTTCGTCATCTTGGAGGCGGTGTCAGCGCTCATGGAAGCGAAACGAAGCACCCCGACGGCGCAGTAGCGCCGGCACAGCGTCGTCAGTCTTGCCTCAGCCGCTGCGACGGTTGCAACCGCGACGCGCGCCATGCGGGAATGGCGCTAGCGAGGATACCGCAGCCCGCGAGCACGACAGAGGTCACTGCCAAGTTCGTGGGGTCGGTCGGCTCGACCCCGTAGAGAAAGCTCTCGACCAGCCGGCCCGACGCCGTCGCGAGCACGAGGCCGAGCGCGAGCCCTAAACCGAGCTCCCAGAGCGCACGCCTCATGATGAGGCGGATGATGTCGCGGCCGCTCGCGCCGAGCGTCATCCGGATCACGAGCTCTCGGGCTCGGCTCGAGACGATACTCGCGAGCACACCGTAAACGCCGAGCGTCGCGAGGATGAGGGCTCCGATAGCGTAGATAGAGACGATCTGCTGTCGGCTGCGATGCACGGCGAGGGCGTCGTCGAGTCGCACCGCCATCGATCGAACGTCCGCCATCGGCAAGTTCTTGTCGACAGCTCTTAGCTGTTCACGCGCGGAGGCAGTAACGCTCTCCGGATCCCCTTGCGTGCGAAGCACGAAATACAGAAAGTCCTGAGGGAACTGCTCGTGCAGGATGTAGAACGCCGGTCGGATGAGTGTCCCCACTCCCTCTTGCCTCACGTCCCTGGTGACTCCGATGACCGAGACCGGAGCGTCCGGCGCCCAGTCGTACTCGAATCGGATCCTCTGTCCGACGGCATCTTCTTCCGGCCAAAAAGTGCGGGCCATCGTTTCATTCACGACAATCACCCACGGACTGCTCCGGGAATCGTCGTCCGTGAAGCTCCTCCCCTCGACGACGGCGATGCCGAGGGTCTCGAGCAAGCCATGACTCACGAAGACAGGCGCTGCCCGCAAGGACCCTCGCGGTCGGGGTCGCCCCTCGATGGCGGTCGCGAGATTCAAGACCATTGGCGTGGCAGGAAGATGACTGGCGCTCTCCGCGGCGAGCACGCCGGGAAGCCTTCGAAACGCTTCGAGCGCCTGCCGGCGGAGCTCACGTTGGTCCTCGTCTTCCGGATAGCGCGACGAGGGTAGGCTCACGTAGAAGCTCAATAACCGATCGGTGCGAAAGCCGAGGCCTTCGTCCCGCATGGAGGCGAGACTTCGGAGCAAGAGGCCGCCGGTGGCCACGAGACTCAACGCGAGTCCCACTTGAACGACGACGAGAGAGCTCGCGACGCGACGGCTCGAAGCGTCGCTCGCGTTTCCCCGAAGAGCGCTGACGAGCTCCGTCGACGACGCGAGCCACGCAGGCGTCACGCCGATGAACAGAATCGCGGTCGCACTGAGCACGAACGTGAAGAAAAAGACCGGCATTCCCACTTCGGGTGCGAACGGGACGATAGCAGGAAGCTCGACCCATGGGAGCGACAGCCGGGCGACGACCAAGCCGGCCAGGCCGCCAAGCCCCGCCAAGACACTCGCCTCCATGAGCAACCCGCGCGCGATGTCACGCCCTCGAGCACCCAATGCGCGCCGGACGGCCACTTCCTTGAAACGACTCTTCGCGCGGATAGCCATGAGCCCGGACAGATTCGTGCAAGCGAGCAACAAGACGACCATCGCTCCGCCGAGAAGAACGAGCAGTGGCCG
>JAJCXL010000163.1 GCA_029263435.1 Acidobacteriota bacterium
AGGCCGGATTGCTCTCGGGCTCAAACAGCTCCAAGCGGACCCGTGGAGTGCCGTGAGCTCGACCCATCGTGTGTCTCAAGTCCTCACCGGCCGCGTCAGCCGGGTCGCCGATTTCGGCGCGTTCATCGAGATCTCGAACGGCATCGAAGCGCTCGCGCACGTGTCAACATTTCCTCCGACCGGCCAAGCCGACGGCTGGAAGGATAGCGTCGCTCCGGGGACCGAGGTGCCGGTCGAGATCTTGAGCATCGATGCCGAGCGCAAACGCATTGGCGTCGCACTCGTCGAGGAAGGCACCGCCAAAGCCGCCTCCGCCGGCAAACGCGACGGGAGCGGGAGCGCGGTTGGCGCCGGGGCTCGCCTCACGGGCAAGGTCAAGGGCCACGAGAGCTACGGCGTGTTCGTCTTCCTCAACGCCGGCGCGACGGGCTTGATCCCGATGGAAGAAACGGGCTACGACCGAGAGGACGATCTGCGGAAGAAGTTTCCCGTGGGCTCCGATGTCGAAGTCGTCGTACTCGAGGTAGATGGAGACGGCCGCCGGATCCGGTTGAGCGCTAAAGCGGTTGCCCGAGCCAAGGAGAAAGACGAAGCCCGCGACTATAGCGAGCGGCAGGAACGCGGACAAAGCGGAAGCTTTGGCTCTCTGGCCGACACTCTCAGAAAAGCGATGGATAAAGGCAACCCATGATCCGACTGGCACTCCTCGCCTTCGCGCTTTCGCTCGGCACGAGCGTTGTCGGTGCTCAGTCCACCCGTGCCATCGAGCTCGAGGATTACTATCGCATCGAGACTGCCGGGGCTCCCGCGATCTCGCCCGACGGTCGACTCATCGCTTTCACGAGAACCTCGACCGACGAGAGTGCCAACGCGCGCCGAAGCGAGATCTGGCTCGGGCCGAGCGACGGCTCCAAGCCGCCGTCTCGAATCACGAACCCCGACTACGAAGCCTTCGACCCGCGATTCGGCCCTACCGGCAAGACCCTCGTGTTCCGCTCCCCGCGCCCAACCGGCTCCATTTGGTTCTTGCGGATGGACGAAGGCGGTGAAGCCTACGCCATCGACGGCATAGAGGAGATACCCACGTTCTCGCCCGACGGAAAGTGGGCGGCGTTTACGAAGCCGACCCCACCTGAGACGAAACGACCAGAGAAGACCGCGCTCGAACGAAAGCTCGACGAGCGCTTCACGGGCCGGATCTACGACTGGATGCAGTTTCGATACGATCGACGCGGCTACCTTCCGGACCCGGAAGATCCTCACGAGACGCCGCCGAAAGAGCTCTATGTCGTCGCCATCGATGGCGGCGAGCCAACCCAGGTCACCGAGCTCGGCGTCGACGTGGTCGATTTCGCCTGGAGCCCCGACAGCGAACGGCTGGTCTTCACCGCGGACGCTCACCAACGTGACGAGTACGTCTACCCTCGCGCGGATTTGTGGCTCGTGTCACGAAGCGGCGATCTCCGCCGCCTCACTGACGACGGCTACAACCACTCGGCACCAACGTTCGCTCCCGACGGCGCACGCATCGCGTTTCGAAGGATCCGCGGGCTGAGCCTCGTCATCGAAGCGCAACAACACCAAGGAGCGCCGCTCGACGTTTTCACGATGGCACTCGCGAGCGAGACGATGACGAACGTGACCGCCGAGTGGGAGCTTCGCCCAGGGGCACCACGTTTCGCTCCCAACGCCACCAAGATCTATTTCGACGCCGGCGTGGGTGGAAACGCGCATTTGTTCGAAGCCAACTCCGATGGCTCGGGCGTCACTCAGCTGACTCACGGCGACCGGCGCCTGTCGGCGTTCTCGTTCACGACGGACTTCACCCGCATCGCCTTCGCGGGTGAGACCCCCGCGCATCCCGCGGAGATCTTCACGTCTCGACTCGACGGCTCCGAGGAGCGAAAGATCTCCTTGCTCAACGACGCGTGGCTCAGCGCCGTCTCGCTCGCGGCACCGGAGCAACTCGTCTTTCCCAGCAACGACGGCACCGAGATCGAGGGCTGGTATCTCCGGCCACCTACAGGCACATCCGACCCCCACCCGCTCATTCTCGCCATCCACGGAGGCCCTCACGGCGCCTACGGCAATCGCTTCATGTTCGAGTTTCAGTTGTGGGCCGCGAACGGCTACGGGGTCGTTTACACGAACCCTCGAGGCTCATCGGGCTACGGAGAGGACTTTCTGTACGCCACCTGGGGCGGCTGGGGACTCAAGGATACGGAGGACGTGCTCGCCGGCGCCGACTACGTCATCGAGCACTACCCGATTGACGCGCGTCGCACCGGCGTCACCGGCTACTCCTATGGCGGGTTTCTCACGAACTGGATCCTCGGCCAAACGACACGATTCGCCGCCGCGATCTCGGGCGCAGGGATCTCGAACTGGGTGAGCGATTACGCGACCGCCGATATCCCCCGGACGAAGGAGAGCGAGTTCTACGGGCCTCCGTGGCAAGAAGAGAGTGGAGCGCTCTTGCGACGGCTATCTCCCATTACCTATGTCGGCAAGATGCGAACGCCCACGCTGTTCATTCATGGTGAGTCCGACTTCCGCGTTCCCATCGAGCAAGCGGAGCAAATGTACGTCTCGTTGAAGAAACAAAACGTCCCCGCGAAAATGATCCGCTACCCCGATTCCTATCATGGCGGCTGGGCACCTTGGGACATGGTCCATCGCTACCATCATGGGCTGCGGTGGTGGAGCCACTACTTCGGAGCCAACGCCCCGACCACTCAGCAGTAAATTACGGCCACTGCGTCAAGTGGATCTTGAACTCGAGGATGCGGTCGTCGCGCCTGACTTTCGCGCTCACCATCTCGCCGGGCCGACGCTGTTGAATGAGCGCACCCGCGCGTCCGCCAGAGCGGACCGAGCGACCGTCGAGCTCCAATAACACGTCCCCCGCTCGAAGTCCGGCGCGAGCGGCAGGGCTGTCCTCCGCGATATAGGAGAACCGAACCCCGTCGCCTTGGAAGGTGTTGTCGACCCCGACCCCAAAGTACGCCCGCTGTGCCGCGCGTCGAGAAACGATCTCGCGATTCTGCCCGGCGAGAACAGGTCGGTCCTGCGCTCGAAGAAGAAAGTTCGACATGTTGAAGCCGACCTCGATGACGTTCTCCATGCCTTCGAAATTGATGAACTGAGGATCGTCGGTCGGCTTGTGGTAGTCGCCATGTAGGCCGGTAAAAAAGAACAACGCCGGAACGCCGGCCCGAATGAACGAAGCGTGGTCGCTGGCCGCTTCGGCGGCAAACCGGCTCGATAGAGTCAACTCCTGCTGCTCCGCGAAACGCGTCAGGGTGTCGCGTAGCCCGGGAGCCAAATCGACACCTCCCACGAAGAGACGTTGATGTCTCAGCCGCCCGATCATGTCGAGGTTGATCATGGCCACGACGTCTTCGAGATTCCTGGTGCCGGTTCCGGTGTAGTGATACGAGCCTCTTAGCCCGAGCTCTTCACCGGCGAAGGCGGCGAAGACGATCCCGCGCGGCCGATACGTCACCGAGGAGAACATCCGGGCGAGCTCCATGACACCGGCAACACCGGAGGCGTTGTCATCAGCGCCATTGTGGACTTGACCGCTCGCACCGCGTTCCCGGCTTCCTTGCTGACCGAGTCCGAGGTGATCGTAGTGCGCGCCGATGATCAAGTGCTCGCTCGAGCCGCTCGGTGAGGGGGGCAAGAAGCCGACGACGTTCGAGACCTCGACGAGCGTGCTGCGAACGTCAATCGATAAGTCGACGCCGACCCCTTCGATCTCGAACGAGCGAGGCTCGAGGTCCTGATCGATGCGCTGCTGGACTTGCTTCAAGTCGACGCCGGACGCTTTCAAGAGCTCCTCAGCGAAGGCCCGCCGCATGTGCAACATCGGAACCGGCATCCGTTCAGTACCGACGTCGGCGCCGAACGGAATGAGACGATCCCGCTTGTGATGCAGTGGCCCATTCACGAGGATCACGCCGGCAGCCCCGTGGCTAATGGCGTTTTCAGCCTTGCGCACGAAGGTCGCGTGCCAGCCATCCGGCTCGAAGGGTCCTCGTTCGAGAGACTGCCCCGGGACGTGGCGAAGCACCACGACGACCTTGCCGTCCACGTCGAGGCCGCGATAATCGTCGTAGTCGAACTCGGGCGCCGTCACTCCGTAGCCCGCGAAGACCAGTGGCGCTTCGACCTCGCCGGCGGAGCTGAAAGTCATGAGCTCGAAATCGGCGTGGTTCTCGAGGGGAAGCTCCCGCTCCGAAAAGCGAATCGAGACCTTGGTGCGCTGGCCGACTTCCTTGCCCGTCATCACCCGAAAGCGTTGAAAGTAGCTTCCGGAGTCGCCCATGGGCTGAAGCTCCAACGCCTCGAACTCCGCTGCGACGTATTGGGCCGCTTTCGCGAGCCCGGCACTTCCGTTGCCGCGACCGCCGAGCTCGTCTGAGGCGAGAAACCCGACGTGCCGCTCGAGCTGCTCTCGCTCGACATTTGGCTTCTGTTGGGCTCGAACGGGACGAACGAACGTGTGAGCGCCCGTCGCGACGAGTGCGACGCTGATGCCCAAAGCGTGACGGACTGTAGCTATTCTCAAATGAGTATCACCGTCGAAAGATCATCCGCCGACTCGGCCGGATAGTCGCGAGTCGAAGACTCTGTAGGTTCTTCAGTTGAAGTGTCGATGAGCTCCCAGCAATCAGTATAGGTCGCCTGGGAGGAACATCCAAAGCCAAGAGCTCACTCGAATAACGGCAGGAGCCTGGGCTCGAGCTCGGTCAACACTTTCCACCCCCAGCTCCTTCGGGTCTCCTCGGGAAAGCAGCGATAGCGGGCGTAGTAGCGACGAAGAAAGTCAGCCGTCGCAGCGTTGACATAGCCGCCGCCTCGGATGGGTCCGAACTCGTCGTCATAGCGGGCCGCGATACCGGAGAAACGCTCATCACGAGCGACTTTGGCCAGGATGGAGGCCGCAGCGACGCTCACGTGGTGCGTCTCCCCAAAGTTGCGTGCCTCCAGATGCGGGTAGCGCGCCTGAAGCCCCCCGAAGACTTTCTCGCCATCGGCGATGATCCGACGCACCGGCACCGAGCGGTCGATGATGCGAGTGGCGGCGATGCGCTCGAGCTCGTTCAAGAGTCCTTGGTCGCAATAGCGATCGACTTCATCGTGCTCGAAGACCTCGACGTGGATGTCATCGGCGAGGCGTTCGATGTGTCGGCCCAGCTCCGCTCGCCGCTCCCTCGCTTGCGCGCCCGCACCGAACTCCTTGGAGTCCGCCACTCCGCGACGCGTCAACGCGGACGCGGCCTGAGGTCGAAGGGCGACGCCGCAAACGACCAAAGGGCCCAACACCGGTCCGCGACCGGCCTCGTCTATGCCGAGAATCACCCGCTCATGCTTTCGCAATAGGAGTCCCTGTTGCAACGATGACGGGGCAAGGGCTAAAAGTATGAGCCAACTCACAGCTGCACCTCTCAAAAATCACAGAGACTCGGAGTCCGATGAGCAAACCATCCAAAGGACAAGGCAAGTACAACGTCGTCGTCATCGGTGCCGGAACAGCAGGACTGGTGACGTCCGCCGGGACAGTCGGCCTCGGCGGCCGGGCGGCGTTGATTGAAGCAAAAAAAATGGGCGGAGACTGTCTCAACTACGGTTGCGTGCCCTCGAAAGCTCTCATCGCCTCTGCCAAACTCATTCAGAGGATCCGCCACGCGGAGACGATGGGGCTGGAGCCGACGGAGCCTTCGTTTCGTTTCGAGAAAGTGTTCGAGCGGATGCGGAAGCGGCGGGCCAAGATCGAGCCGCATGATTCCGTCGAGAGGTTCGAAGGGCTCGGGGTCGACGTGTTTCAAGGTCGAGCAAAATTCGTCTCGCCCCACGAGGTCGAGATCGACGACGGCACTCGGCTGACCGGAAGAAATTTCGTCATCGCCACCGGCACGCGAGCGCTGGTCCTCCCCATTCCCGGCCTCGACACGGTGCCCTTCCACACGAACGAGACCATCTTCGACGAAATGCATGAGGCCCCTCGATCCATCATGATCCTCGGTGGGGGGCCCATTGGCTGTGAGTTCGCGCAAGTGATGCGCCGGCTCGGCGTCGAAGTCCAGCTCGTGGAGCTAGCGCCGCGGCTCCTCCCTCGGGACGACACCGATGCGAGCGCGCTCATCGCCAAACGCTTCGCGGATGAAGGCATCCAAGTCCATATCGGGACCAAGGCGACCCGATTCGAGCGCCAAGGTGAGCTCACCATCGCGACCGTCGAAGACCAAGACGGCGAGCGGCAGATCTCGGCGGAGGCGCTTCTGGTCGCGACCGGTCGAACCCCCAACGTCGAGGGCTTGGGGCTCGAACAAGCCGGAGTGGAGTTCACCCGCCGCGGGGTCACCGTCGACAAGACCCTGACGACCTCTCAATCTCACATCTTCGCCTGCGGAGATATCGCCGGGCCTTATCAGTTCACCCACACGGCGGACTACCAAGCTCGTATCGTCATTAGAAATATCCTCATCCCGTGGGTGAAAGCGAAGGCCGACTACACCTGGGTGCCGTGGGTGACCTATACCGACCCCGAAGTCGCGCATTGCGGGTTGACCGAAGAGCAAGCGGAGAAAGACAACGTCGCCTACGACGTCTACCGCTTCGATTGGGACGACCTCGATCGAGCAATCACGGATAGCGAGACGACCGGGTTCATCAAAATCCTCACCAAGAAAGGAAAGGACGCCATCGTGGGCGCCACCGTGACCGGCGTCCACGCGGGAGAAGTCATGCATGAAGTCCTGGTCGCGGCTAAGCACGGTATCGGACTATCGAAGCTTTCCAGCACGATCCACGCGTACCCCACGCTGTCGTCATCCATCCAACGCGTCGCGGACTCCTTCCAGAAAACGCGGTTGACCCCGACCGCCGCCGCCGTGTTCAAGTGGCTCTATCGCCGGAGGCGAGCCTGATGGCCGTGCCAAAATCCGCGAAGCTCGCGATCGTCGCGGTCGCGCTCGTTGGATTGTTCTTGTTGTCCCGCCAGCTTCCGCTCGCGTCTTGGATCGAAAGCTTCAACGCCTGGGTCGCGGAGCTCGGGGTGCTCGGGATGGTGGTCTTCGCGCTCGTCTACGCGGTGGCTGCGGTACTCATGCTGCCCGGGTCCTTGCTGACCCTCGCCGGCGGGGCGGCGTTCGGTCTGTTCACCGGCTTCGGGGTCATCTCGGTGGGCGCGACGCTCGGGGCTTCACTGGCGTTTCTCATCTCACGCTTCGTCGCTCGCCGCCACGTGGAGAGCTGGATCTCGGAGAAACCTTCGTTCAGCGTGATCGACAAAGCGGTCGCGAAACAAGGCTGGAAGATCGTCTTCCTGACCCGCCTGTCTCCGGTATTTCCGTTCAATTTCCAGAACTACGCCTACGGACTCACGAGCGTCCCTTTCTTGCACTACGTGCTCGCTTCTTGGATCGGCATGATGCCGGGGACGTTTCTCTACGTCTATTTCGGGACTTTGGGGAGAAGCGGGCTCGAAGCTGCGTCGGGCGCAGGTGGCGGAGTAGAGAACCTCCAGCTCGCGCTGCAAATAGCCGGTCTCGTCGCGACACTCGCCGTCACCGTGCTCATCACTCGAACCGCCAAGCGCGCATTGAACGAAGCCGGCGTCTAGTGTAGAAATCGCTTTTCCAGGAGGTTCGACAATGGCCCCGACCGGTCCGAACATCAAATCCATCATCACCATCCCGGCGATCGTCACTTTGGCTATCACCCTCGTTCGTTTGCTCGGGGAGTTCGGGAACTTACCCGGATGGCTCGCGAGTAAAGAGCCTGGCGGAAACGCGGCTCTCATCGGTATCAGCTGGCTGCCTCCCATTCTTGGCGTGTATTTCGCCGTGAGACTCATCGGAGAGTCCGGCACGTTTTGGAAGAATCTGCTGAAAACGCTGTTCTACTACGGGCTCGCGGCACGCATTCCCGTCATCATCATCATGGCCCTCGCGATCTCGATGAATTGGGGCACGCACTACGACGCCTTCCCGCCCAACATGGCGGATGCGTCGGTCCTCATGAAGATTCTCGTCGGTGGCGTCTTGACCCAGCTCGTCTTCTGGGTCGGTATCTGGACGGTCGGCGTCGGGATGATCACTGGAATGATCGCGTCCAAGTTCTTGAGCGGCCCCGCGGCAGCGCACGCTTGAGCCGTTCTTCGATCCGTCTCGCTGCCGCTTGCTTAGCGATCTGGCTCGCGAGCTGTCAGAGCCCGGAGCCCGACGCGGCGACGCCGACGCACGAGCAGCTCATCGAGAATCGCGGTGAGGGCAAAGACAACTGGTGGGACGCACTCCCCCGCGCCGCGTGGGCCGGCTTCGACGCGATCGACCAATCGCAAAGCTGGTTCGAAGTGTACGAGGTGGAGCCAGGAGTCTTCGCGATCTACGAGCCCGGCCAGTTCGAGGAGATCATCTCTTACTTGATCCTCGGATCGGAGAACGCGCTGCTGTTCGACACCGGACTCGGCATCGGCGATATCCGGGCCGTCGTCGACCAGCTCACCGCGTTGCCGATCACGGTAGTCAACTCTCACACGCACTACGACCACGTCGGGGGCAATCATCAGTTCGATGACGTGCGCGGCACGGAGACGGACTACACCCGAAACAATTCAGCCGGCAGAGCTCACGACGCCGTCGCCGAGTTCGTCGGAGACGGCTGGATCTGGAAAGACACCCCGGAAGGCTTTTCGAAAGACGCCTACGTCTCCAAGCCGTTTACGGTCACAGGCCCGGTGCGTGATGGAGACGTCTTGGATCTAGGAGGACGGAGCCTCGAGATCCTCTTGACGCCGGGCCACGCCCCCGACTCACTCTGCTTGCTCGACCGCGACAACGGGCTTCTCTTCACGGGCGACACGTTGTACCCGGCGACTCTCTACGCGCACCTCGAAGGCTCGGATTTTCGTGAGTACACAAAGACGGCCGCGCGGCTCGCGACGCTCGCCACCGAGGTCAGCACGGTGCTGCCCGCCCACAACGAGCCACGCATCTCAGCCGACTACCTCACCCGGATGCGCGACGCTTTCGATGCGATTGCCAATGGCGAGGCGGAGTCCGTTCCGAGCGACGGTGCTCAGGAGTACAGCTTCGACGGCTTCACGATCCTGGCCCCGGATCCACTGCCCGAGCCCTGAAGGAGCTCAAAGCCTTTCGACGAGCGCGGCCAAGACGGCGCCGCACTCGGCGTCGACCTTGAGGTCGATCTCTTCGTCGGCGCGGGTCCGTCCGAGGGTCACGGACGCGACCGGGATGCCCACTTTGGCGGCCCGCTTCACGAAGCGGTAGCCGGACCACACCATCAGCGACGTGCCGACGGTGAGCAATGCGTCAGCCTCGTCGATCGCGGCCATGGCTTGCGCCACTCGGTCGGACGGAACGGACTCCCCGAAAAACACGACGTCGGGCTTCAATACTTCTCCGCAGGCTTCGCACGCGGGCACTTCGAACGACTCGAAGTCGAGGTCGGTGAGGTCGGCATCGCCGTCGGGCGCGAACGAGGCGGAGAGATCACGAAAGCTCGGATTGAGCGACTCCAGCCGTTGTTGAAACGCGGTCCTGGCGCTGGTCTCACCGCAGCCGAGACAGCACACCCGGTCGATGCGCCCGTGAAGATCGTTCACCGCTCGATGTCCGGCTTTTTGGTGCAGCCCATCGACGTTTTGCGTGATGAGCCCGGTGGTCCGCCCTTTAGCCTCGAGCGCGGCGAGAGATAGATGCGCCTCGGACGGAGACGCGCCCCGAACGAGCGTCCAGCCCACCATACTGCGAGCCCAGTACCGTTTGCGCGCGAGAGTGCTCTCGACGAAGCGTTGGAATCGGATGGGCGGGGTGCGCTTCCACTCGCCGTCGCGGTCTCGGTAGTCGGGAATGCCGGAGCGCGTGCTGCAGCCCGCTCCGGTCAAGACCGCGACCCGACCCGCGTCCGCGATGAGGGAGACGAGGGAATCGACACGAGCGGCGTCGGCACGGGATAAACTAGAGGCCGAAATGCTCACACGCTTCTCGCTGGCCGTTCTAATCTCAACGGCGATGCCGCACGCGGTATCCGGGCAGTCGACCGAGACCGACTGGGAGCTGGAAATGGGCCAAGGCGGGTTGTCACTCGCTCTTCCAGAATTCTCCTCCGGCGGCACCGTATCTCCGGGGCAGGTGCGCGAGCTGTGGCAAACATTCTTCGATGATATCTCGTTCGCGTCCCGCTTTCGGATCGTAGACCCTTCGAGATACGCGCTCGCGGGAAAGACCGACCCGATCGATCACGTCAAGTGGGAAGGCATTGGAACGGATGTCGTGATTGCGGGGCGGGTCTGGTCGGAAGGCATCGCGCTGATGGCTCATCTCGTCATCCACGACGTGACGAACGTGAAGACTCGCCCTTTCGATATGCAGTTCAATTCGCCCACCGGCGCGCCTCGCGAGCTCGCGCACTACATC
>JAJCXL010000164.1 GCA_029263435.1 Acidobacteriota bacterium
ACGAAAAGCGCCTCCGGGAATCCGGGTCATCGACGCGTGGCGCCATTTGCTCGGGCAGACGGCAGAAGAAACCGACCCGAGCGGGTCCACAACGAGGGAAGCTCGAAAGAAGAAGTAGGTCGAGACCCTGCTATCGGGAACCTAACGGGGACAACGTCAGCTGCCCCCTTTTTTTCGACAGAGCTCGAACGCGGTCTTCGTCAAATGCAAACGCAGTATCGCAGGTCGCTCCGGATGGAATAGGATCCGCCCCATCGATGGAGGTCTTACCGATGATCACACGCGCTGGACTCCCCGCCGTCGTTGCACTCGCCAGCCTCACTTTCGCCTTGGCACCGGCCAACGCACAAACACAACTCGACGACACCGAGCGCCTTCTCGAAGAGCTCGTCAACGCCCACGGCGTCGTCGGCTTCGAAGGCGAAGTACGGAGAATTCTCCGTCGTGAATGGCAGGATCTGGTGCCGGACCTCCACACCGACGGCATCGGGAATCTTCTCGGAACCTTCAAAGGCGACGAGAATGCTTCCGGACCGAAAGTCCTTCTCATGGCACACATGGACGAGGTCGGCTTTCTGGTCCGCTACATCGACGAGAACGGCTTCATCTATTTCAACAACGTCGGCGGCTACTTCCCCCAAAGTGTCCTGACCCAAAGGCTGTCAATCCTTACTCCGAACGGCCGGGTCATCGGTTATACGGGGATGAAGTCCGGACACATCCTCCGAGCGTCCGAGCGCAACGAGATGGTGCCGCTCGAACGCATGTTCATAGATGTCGGAGCGTCGAGCCGCGAAGAAGTGCAACGCATGGGCATCCGGCCCGGGCTTCCCATCGCCTACGAGACCTCTTTCGTGAAGCTCGGAGACACCGGACGTTACCTGGCGAAAGCGTGGGACGATCGCATCGGGCTCGCCGTCATCACCGAAGTGCTCCAATCGCTGGGGGCTCACCCGAACCAAGTGCAGATCGCGGCAACGGTGCAAGAAGAGAACGGGCTGCGGGGAGCGGCCGTCGTGGACGCGAGCTTACACCCCGACATCGTCATCAATCTCGAGATCGGAATCGCCGCGGACTTTCCCCTGATGACATCCCCGGCCCTCTCTCAAGAGGCCCTTGGAAACGGCCCCGGGATCTTCATCTTCGACAACTCCATGATCCCCAACAACCAGTACATCGACTGGATCCTTTCGACCGCCGACCGCCACCAGATCCCGACACAGTTCGAGTCGGTCTCGGGATATGGAGAAGACGGGGCCCAGCTCCAGCGCTCTTCCACCGGCATCCCGTCGGTCAATATCGGCATTCCCACCCGCTATGGCCACAGCCAGTCCGGCATCATAGACCGAGCCGATTACGACAACACGGTGAAGCTCGTCCGCGCAATGATCGAGAATCTTTCCGCGGAAGCTCTTACCCGGATCCGAACGTTCGAATAGCTCTTGCGGGACGGCGAGACAAATCTCCGGACGTCTCCGGCATTGTGAGGATCGGCCCCCCGCTCTATCCTGGAGTCGATGCGATGGAGCCAGGCTAGTTGACGGACGTCGTCGCAAAAACTCTCGAAGCGCTCAGGCTCAGAGGCACCGTCTACTTCGAAGCCGATTTTACCGAGCCGTGGGGAATGGCCATTCCCGCGCGAGACGTCGCGATCTTGCATGTGGTGGCGGCAGGTCGTGCATGGCTGCGTAGCGACGGAAGAGAGCCGTTGGAGCTCGGTGAAGGAGACGTCGTCTTGCTCCCTCAGGGGATGGCGCACGAGCTCGTCCACTCCATCTCTGGAGTGGCCCGACCGGCGGAGGAGGTCTTCCGTGACCGTAACGGGGCTCCCGGCACGCCGGCCGCGTGGGCTATCAGTCAGAGTTCGCGTTCGCGAAAGCTTTCAAGCGCACGTTCGGCGAAGGCCCCGGCCGTGCCCGCCGATCAGGCTTGACGATGTCTCGTCGGGATCTCGGCGAACCAGAGAGGTCAACCTAAGAGGCGCGCCATAGCTCGTGACACTTGCTCCGAGACGACATCGGGGCTCGGGTCAGAAACCCGGACGATCTCGATTGGCCCGTTTCCCACCGGCCGCCAGCGGTGGAACATCCGCAGCGATGGGTAGCCCGCGAACACGGTGAGAGCAGGCACCCCCGACACCGCGGCGACGTGCTGTCCCGCCGAATCGTAGCCGGCATAGAGCGCGCTGTCTTTGATGAGCGCGGCGAAGCTCGCGAAGCTCCCCGGGTGGGTGTGGATATCTTTTCCCGAGCGTGTCAGCGCGGAGGTCGCGGCTTGGACGCGCGCCTGCTCTTCCCCGCCGGCACCCATGTCCACGATGAGCTTCCGGTCGCGGGCCACGAGCATCTCCACCAAGCGCCGCTCGAACGGATCGGCGACCCGTTTGCGAAGATTGCCTCCAACCCCGAGGCTCGCGGTGAGGTAGAAGGACTCGTTTCCACCCGCTGGTGGCCGCAGCGCGACGTAGGGCTTCGCGGCCACCGCGAACGTCTCTTCGAGCCAGCGTTCGGTCAAGACGTAAAGCGAATCGTCGCCTTCCCCTCCATAGGATCGACTCTCGAAGAAGAAGTAACGCTCCTCGGGACAGACCGGCAGGAGTCCCAACTGAGTGAGGCGTGAGTCCGGATCGATGACGATCGCATCCGAGCGTGACAGCTTCGAACGGAGCTCCGCCCACATCGAGAGCTTCTGTCGAAGATCCCCGCTCTGCGGATACTCCATTCGAACGTGCTTCACCGCGGTATCTCCGGCGAAGAGCTCCCAGTTCTTCAACGGTCCGACGAAGCAAACCTGCGCCTCGGGGAAGCGCTTCTTGGCGGCATCGACAACGGTGCTCGTCACCGCGACGTCGGCGCCGAGGCTAACGCGAGACAGCACGTAGATCGTCTCGACAGGGTCGGGGACATCTTTCAGCGTCCGCGGACGACGGATCCGCTGAGAGCGAGCGACGAGCTCTTCCTCCGAGAGCTCTTCGACGCCGGTTGCGAACACGCGGGCGAACAGCCGGGCATAGACGTCGCAAAGGCCGGGCTCGAACGCGTCCGAAAGCCCCTCCGCGACGATCCCGAACAACGCTCGACTAACCAGGTGCGCTTCGTGCGGCTCGCCGGAGTACGCAGCTTTGATCAGGGGCAACGCCAGCTCATCGGTCGCCGCTCCTTTTCGGCACGCATCGAGCAAAGCTCCAGCCTGTTCGGCGACGCGGTCACGGTTGGCGTCAACGCTCATTCGCAACCATCCCCCCGCGCATCGCGGTGCCTGGTCTCGTGAGACGGCGCATGAGCGCTTCGAGGGGTCCCCGCTCGAATGCGCGGCGCCAGACGTAGGCGAACGCCACCGACGACAGGTAAAACGTCGCCGCGCTTCCGAGCCCGAAACCCACCGACTGCCCTTCGAGTCGCCCCACCGCGGAGAGGACTCCCATCCCGACCACGACATGCGCGACGTAGAGGGTCAGGGCAAGCTGTCCGGTCGGGACGAGAACCTTCCACAGCCTAGAGTCCTCGTAGCGTGAGGTCAACGCCACACATAGCGCGACCATGACGGCCGCCCCGCCGGCGCCCGCCACGACGTAGAGAGGCATGGGAGGCATAGGGGCGGTCCCGAAGAGCGCTTCAATGATCTCGCGATCGGAGACGCTCGCCCCGGCCGACAGCCCACTCACGAGGAGAGCGGAAGCGCCCTCGGCGACAACGACAGCGGCGAGGCCCCAGGCGAAGACTCGCGCGCGCACGGATCGCACGGACAGATCGAGGCGTCCCAGCGCCATTCCCACGAGCAAGAAAGCGGTCCAAGGGAATACCGGATGGAAGCCGTTGAACAGCAAATGGCGCACCATGCCCAACGGTGTCCACAAACCCTCGTAGGCCAGCGTGTCCCAATCCCATCCCCGCTCGTAGTCGAGCACGAGAACGAGTACCACGAACATCGCGGTGAACAGTCCGGCCGCGAGCCAGAGTCGGCGGGTCGGTGCGGCCAAAAGGAGTACGCCAACCGTGATGTAGAGTCCGTAGAAATGAAGGATGTCGGCGGGCCATAGCGGAGTGTAGAGAAGTCCGACCACGAACAGGAACGACGCTCGCTTCAACAGCGCGGTTCTCGTGTTGGAAAGCGACGCGGCGTCGCCGCGCTCACGGGCGGATCGACTCGCGAGCGACACCCCGATGCCTGCGAGGACCACGAAGAGCGCGGCGGCGCGACCTTCCAGTAATGCCGCCAGATCGAGCAGTGGGTGTCCACCGCCGGCGTCGAGTCCCATCACGATCTTGAAGTTGACGACGACCATCCCGAACAACGCGAGCGCCCGAGCCACGTCGTAACCGATGACGCGCCCGGTGATCGCAGCGGACGGCGTGGAGCCGTTCACCCGCGCTCGGCTTGTTCGGCTTTGACCGCGCTCGCCATCTCTCCCATGGAGAAGAACACGAAGTCGGTCTCCGGCCGTTCGTCGAGCTCTTGTGTCGCGCCCCAGTCGCCTCCTTCAGACAGCCGTTGGCGATCGATCCAAGCGTTCGCGAGGTTCAGAGCACGGGCCGGCTGATGGTCGTGATAGAGGCTCTGAGCCGTGTGGAGCACGTCGGAGGGACCCAGCCCCAGATCCCTTCCCAAGTGTTCGATGAGATAGTCGAAGTTTGCGCGGCTCGGTTTGTAGGAGCCGATATCCTCGGCGGTATAGACCGCGTCGAACTCCACCCCCAGCTTGCGGCTCGAGGCGCGGAACCCGTCTCGATGGACGTTCGACAGAATAACGAGCGCGTAGTGGGTCTTCAACGACCGCAGTGCATCAGCAGTGTCCGGAAAAGCGGGCCAGTGCTCAATCGAGCGTGCGAACTCAGCATCGAGAGCGGGGGTCGTTTCGAGCTCGAAGCGCCTCGCCAACCCGGTATGCACGCTCGCGAGGATCTCGTGATAGGCGACGGTCGGTGTGGCTCGTTCCTGCTCGCTCTCACATTCGGAGTACGCACGAAGCGCGATCTCGCGAGTCACGTGTCGACACCCGTGCGCGGCCAGGAGCGGCTGAAGAGCGTCCCAGATCCCGCTCTCCCAGTCGATGAGCGTTCCGTAGCAGTCAAACGTCAGAACTTTGAAGTCGCCGAGCTTACGGGAGTCGCCCATCTGGCCCGTCTAGCCTTCCTTCCCTATCCGATGGGGTCGCAGTGGCCGTGGGCAGCGTTCCAGACTTGCCCAGGAGGGCAGGTGCGTGCCGAAGGGTTGCCGCTCGGAGGTGAGATCACGACGAAATATAAAACGATCGCCGCAGCGGTGATCATCGTAGCAATCGTGACCCATCCGACCGTGCCGATCTTCTGACGAGTTTTACCTTCGCAGCAATTCTTGTGCTTCTTGCCGCTGCCACACGGGCACGGATCATTGCGTCCAACCTTGCTCGCTCTCGCCATCTTCGCTACCTCGCCGATGCTCCTTCGTTCTTCCGTATTATAGCTTCGTGCTTATTCCACGGCATCCCCGGATTCAGTACTCGTATTGTCCTTTCATCGTCTTGAGGAGCACTTCCGCTCCGGCCTTGATGAGGCCGGACTCGCTCGACGCTTGAAAAAAGCTGAACCCTTCGCGATCATGCCACTGGAACGGACCGCCGAGCTTCGCGCCCGCCGCGAGCGTGTCATCGTGAATCTTGGTGATCATCGCCTCGTAGCGTGGGTCGTCGCGGGAGTAGCCGCTGAAGCTTCCCAGGTCACCACTTGCGGCGAAGACGACATCGACACCAGGCACCGCGGCGATCTCGTCAGCGATGGCGACCCCGGCCGGATCTTCGATCATGACGACCACGACGATGTTGTCGTTCGCGGAGGCACGATAGCCGTCTCCCCAGATGTCGCCATACTGCCCGCCCCCTTGACTGCGCCTACCTTCGGGCGGGTATTTCGTGAATCTCACCGCGTCTTTCGCTTCCTGGACGGTGGAGACCATCGGGACGATCACGCCTAGCGCACCGATATCCGTCGCTTTCTGAAGGTCGCCTTGGGTCGCGTCGGGCACGCGGATGAACGGGATAGCCTTTGCCCCTTTGCAGGCGCGGATCATCTTCGCGACATCGTCATAGGACAACGGACTGTGCTGCATCTCGATCCACAGAAAATCGAATCCCGAGCTCGCCATCGCGCAATAGATGTTCGGATCCGACGTGTAAACCGTCGCACCGACCACCGGCTTGCCTTCCTGGAGCTTCTTTTTGACAGTATTGTAAATTGGCTGTTCGCCTTGTGCGGCGACCGGCGGTCCTGACCACCCGTGAGCTCCCAGGCTCACGATGGCGGAGACCCATAGAATCGAACGGATGGTTCTCATGGTTCCCTCCTTTTGCCAGGAGACCGCTTGACTTGAGCGAGCGATTCCTGTTTTCATAACTTTCCCCAACCGCCCACACGGGCGCAGTGCGCCCGGACAACGAGGCGGCTAGAAGCGCATGGACAACGTCGGTAGATACAAGATCTTAGAGAAGATTGGCAAAGGTGGTATGGGGATCGTCTACCGCGCCCTCGATACCGTGCTTCACCGTGAAGTGGCGCTGAAGACCCACACCGTGGGAGAAGACCCCGAGGTCCAATCCGTCGAGCGGTTCTTTCGAGAAGCACGGGTGGTGGCATCGTTCAAACACCAGAACATCGTCACCGTATACGATCTCGGGCACGATCGCGACAAAGTCTTCATCGCGATGGAACTGCTCGACGGCGACGACCTGACGGAAACGCTGTCCACCGGCCGTCACATTTCGCTCGAAGACAAGGTTCGGATCGTCGAATGCGTGGCGGACGGGCTCGCTCACGCACATGCGAGAGGTATCGTCCATCGGGACATCAAGCCTCGAAACGTGTTCCTCACCGAGGACGGGACGGTGAAGCTCCTCGATTTCGGCCTCGCGCACATCTCTCAGTCCACCTTGACCGAGGCCGGACAAATTATCGGGACTCCTTTTTACATGTCACCCGAGCAGGTCATCGGTGAACGCGCGAATCCGCGCTCGGACATCTTCTCTTTGGGCGCGTTGTTCTATGAGCTTCTCACGGGCGAGAAAGCCTTCGCGGCGAAAAATATCGAGCGTATCTTCGATGCCATCGTAAACCGCGAGCCAAAACCCATCCGAGAGATCGACGCCACCGTTCCGGAAGAGCTCGCACGCATCGTTTCGAAAATGATGAACAAGTCCATCGATCGCCGCTACAAGAACATCGAGGAGCTCCTCGTCGAGCTGTCGCGGTTCACTCGATTCTTGGACCAGTGCAAGAACCAGCTGCGGGCCGAAGCACGCGCCGCCTTCAAACAGCTCGACACACTCGCGCACGAGCACGAAGAGATCGCGACGCGTAACAGCGTCACCGTTCCGTGGGAGCGGGTGTCCAAGACGCTCGATCGCGGAGATTTGACCTACATGTCCTTGGTGGGTCTAAAAGACGGCGCCAATCTTCAAAAACGTCGGTTGGAAAAGCTCGTCCTGGCCGAAGCCGAGCACGATGACAGCGAAGACGAGACGGTCGCGAAAGCGCCGGAGCGGCGCGGCTCGGTGGGCTCGCAGACTCAGAGCCTCGAGGCAGTCAAGAAGTTCACCGAAGCCTTGGCCCAGTTCGAGAACGGAGATCTCGCGGGCAGCCTCCGACTCGTGAGCGAGACGCTTCGGCTCGCGCCGGAGTTCGAGGAAGCGGATGAGCTCGCGGACCGAATTCGACTCGAGATCGTCAAGTTCGTCGACGAGCTCCAGGAAGAGTCAGGGCCGGAGAATATCGATGTCCTCGTCGCGGCACTCCTCGCCATCGGCTCTCCCGGGGGAGAGAACGATATTCTCTACGGCCGGTCACGACACGGCCAGCAAGAGATCGCGGGGCTGAGCGATTTGCTCCTTCAAGAGCTCCCCCACGAGCGCTCGAAAGAAAAGCGTAAGGACTAACCGAGCGCTCCCCAAGCGCCCCCGGTCTCCCTCTCACCATGGACATTCGCCCGGTCGCCTCCGAGGACAGAACGCTCGGAGGCGCCGACTATTTCGTGCTGTGGGCGGGGGTAGCGATCTCACTCGCCGAGATTTGGGCGGGCGGCTTCCTCGCACCACTCGGTTTCGGGCTCGCCATGGCGGCCATTATCCTCGGCCATGTCATCGGCAACACTTTGATGGCGCTCTCCGGTGTGATCGGCTCGGATCACGGCATCTCGGCGATGGTCTCGGTCCGGCCCGCTTTCGGTATCAAGGGCTCGAACTTCGCCGCGGTGCTCAACGTCGTTCAGCTCGTATGTTGGGCCTCGATCATGTTAATCATCGGCGGACGAGCCGGGGCCATTCTCGGGGCGCCGTTCGGGGGTCTGTGGGCGTCGAGCCGATTCTGGATTCTGTGCATCGGCGCCGCGACATTGGCTTGGGCGCTTCATACCGGAAGCCCCGTCTGGCGAAAGCTGCAGCACGTCACGGTGGCCGGCCTCGTCGCGGTCATCGGGATCCTGACGTGGCAAACGGTGAAAACCTTTGCCGCCGCGGCGCCGACGCCCGACGCACCGACCTCGATGCCGTTCATGGTCGGGCTGGATCTCGTCATCGCGATGCCCATCTCGTGGATGCCGCTGGTCTCGGACTATTCCAGGTTCTCCCGTCCCGGCGCCCGGGCGTTCGGGGCAACGTGGTGGGGGTATTTCCTCGTATCCTCCTGGATGTTCGCGTTGGGCCTCATGGCAACTCTGGTCACGGGGACGACCGAGCCTCACATCCAAATGCTCACGCTTCTCGGCACGGCGGGCCTCGCCCTCCCCGCCCTTCTCCTGATTGTCTTCTCCACCGTCACTTCCGATTTTCCCGACCTTTACTCCGCGACCTGCTCGATGTTGAACATCTCGGAGCGGGTCAGCGCGCGAACGTTCTTGTGGGGGACGGGCGTCGTCTCGATCGTCGTGGCCATGGTCTTTCCCATGGAGCGCTATGAGAGCTTTCTCTACTTCGTGGGAGCGATGTTCGTCCCGTTATTCGCGATCGTGCTGACGGATTACTTTTTGATCCGTCGCCGAGCGCTGAGTGTCGTGGCGATGGACGAAGCCAACGGTCCCTACTGGTACGACAATGGCATCCACCGTCTTGCGCTCGTTTGCTGGGCGGCGGGGTTCGCGACCTACAAGCTGTTCGAGTCGCAAGCCTCGTGGGCGGGGAGCACGCTACCTTCGGTGGCCGTCTCCGGGCTCCTCTACTATGCGCTCGCCAGCAAGCGGGTGCGTGACGCGCTATAATAAGGATCATCCCTCTTAAGATCTCATTTCAAAACAAACTAGAACCATCATTGCGCCGTTCAGTAACCACACATGAGGACGGCATCGGAGCTTCATGAGCACCACCACCACGACCACCCCCGCCAAGACCTTTCAAGAGCTCGGCCTATCTGAGCTCACTCTCCAATCCATCCTCGCGATGGGTTACGAGACCCCGACCGCCGTACAGCAAGAGTCCATCCCCATTGCGCTTTCCGGAAAAGACCTCGTGGTCCAATCCCGCACCGGGACCGGAAAAACTGCTGCATTCGGAATTCCGGTCGTCGAGAAGATCGATGCGGACGTGCCGAAGGTTCAAGCCATGGTGCTCACGCCAACGCGAGAGCTGACCTCGCAAGTGTGCGAGGAGCTCACGAAGATCGGTGCTGGACGCGGGCTTCGGGTGCTGGCCATCTATGGTGGCGATCCCATCGACAAGCAAATCAACGGCATCCGTGACGGTGCTCAGATCATCGTGGGAACTCCCGGACGGGTCCTCGACTTGCTCAAGCGGCGCGAGCTCGTGCTCTCGTCGGTTCAGTCTCTCGTTCTCGACGAAGCCGACAAGATGCTGGACATGGGCTTCGCTCAAGAAATGAGCGAGATCATGGCCTTCGTTCCAAAGGACCGCCAATCCAGCCTGTTCTCCGCGACGGTCCCTCTCGGTATCAAAGGAATCATTCACAACTTTCTGAACGATCCAGTCTCGATATCCCTGTCAGACGACTTCGCTTACGTGCGCGAAGTGCGACACGCGTACATCATCGCGCCGACCGCCCAGAAAGAACGGATTCTCTATCAGCTCATCGAGCTCGATCAACCGAGCTCATCGATGATTTTTTGCAACACCAAGAACGAAGTGCGCTCGGTCTCTACTTTTCTTTCGAGACAGGGGCTCCCGGTGGCGATGATCTCGAGCGACCTGACGCAGAAGAAGCGCGAGCAAGTCATGGCGCAATTCCGCTCCGGCGAGATTCTTCACCTGGTAGCCACCGATGTTGCTGCCCGTGGCATCGACGTCTTCGATCTGTCTCACGTTTTCATTTACTCGACGCCGGATTCTCCGGAGGACTATATCCATCGCGCGGGACGAACGGGCCGTAGCGGTCGCGCCGGCGATGTCGTCTCTCTCGTCGCGGCCACGGACCTCATGAACTTCAACCGATTGGCGAACCGCTACGAGCTGGAGCTCACCGAGCGCAACGTGCCGACCGAAGAAGAGGCGTTGCAGAAGCGAAACGAACGCTTGATCGACCGGGTCCTCACTGAAGCCCGGGACAGCGCGTCGAAAGGACGCACCGAAATGGACGGCCTCGCGACGGTCATTCTGGAGCACGAAGACCGCAACACCATCGTCTCCTACCTCGCCCATCAGCGCTTAGTGCAACGGCCCAAAGACGTCGCTGCGGACGAGCCCGGCGGGGACGCTGGGGACGCCGAGGTGGTCGAGATCAAAGCCGACAAGACTTCCGACAATGGCGAGCGCATCGCGGAAAAAAAGTCGCCCCGTCGACGCCGCCGACCGCGTCGCCCCGAAGGACGCCGCTAGCGCATCGTCTTCAACACCGACACGATCCGACTACTCGATCGCGTAGACCGTTTCGGTCTCCGTGCGATAAGCGCGTCTCAAACCACGTTGTGCGTTCATTCGTAGCTCGAGCGCCGCAGCGCGATGCAGCAAATAGCGATCGCGGTGCAAGATCACATAGCGAAAACCCAACCCCTTCAAGAAGAGCACGCCCTCGTCATCGGGGGTTGGAGACATGCGGCGAGCGATCTCGTCATAGATGGGCGGGATGACGGTGGCGTAACCATTCGCTATCGGCTGGAAATGCTCGGTCGACCAATACAAGTAGACCGCGTTGGCCCGCTGGCCCTTGGCTTTGGGAAACGGCATCTCGACGATGGGAACCGTGCCCGGCTGTACACTCAACCAGCGGTACACGGCAGGCACCTCCGGAGCTCGAGCATAGGGGATCGGCCCGCCAAAGCTCTCGACGAAAGGCAGTAAGACCAATAGCGGAGCGAGAGCTCGCGCTCGGTAGCGTCGAAAAACGATCGCCGCCCCGTGCGCCGCAAGGATGGAAACCGCGAACAAGACGTAGATCGAGATGCGCGGCGGGACTCGGACTCCACTGAATCCGGGCACGAGGGTGTGAAACAACCGATAGAGCCCCCACGACGGGCCGAGACTCGCCCATAAAGCCAAGAGCCCCACGAGTGCGAAAAGACCCGACGATCGATTGAGACGGGCTAGCGCGATGAGGCTCAAGCCCAAGGCGATGAAACCGGGAAAGAGGGTCCGTTCAGGGGAAGGCGGGCGCATGCCCATCGCTTCGTGGACATGTGAGCCCGAGCGCAAGTAGTCGCCCGGACGGGCCGAGGCGCGCTGCAAGCGATACAAAGGGCGCTTGAGCCCGAAGCTCTCTCCCATCTGCATGAACGGGAGCGCGAGCGGAAGATAGGCGAGAGCCGAGATAACCAGCGCCGCACCGAGACCTAGGAACCGGCGGCTCCACCAGGTTCGGGTCCGCCAAAGCTCGTAAGGAACGGCAAAGCCGAGCAACACCCAGGTAAACATGCCGTAATAGGCGCAAGACGCGCTGACGAGCCAAACGAAGATCGCGAGGCCCACGGCGTGACGCATCCGCCCTTCTTCCAAGAAGCGCCGGAGACACAAATAGAGAAGCGGAATGTAGCCCGCGGTTTGCAGCTGAATATGGTCGAGATGACTGAGTCGATACGCAGCGAAGGCGAAGACCATGCCGGCCACCCCACCGGCCGCGGGCGAGCCGGTCACCACTCGTCCCAACCGATAAGCACCGTAGCCCGACAGGGCAAAGGAGAGCAGCATCGCCACGTTCAAAGTGAGGAGTGCATCGCCGAACAGCCACGACACGGGGGCCATGGGGATTCCGAGGCCAATCATGGGATCCGTGTAAGCGAGGGTCCCTCGCTCCGGGTAGAAGCGATTCGCATCGAATAGATGCACCGGATCGCGAGGCAACTGGTGGGCGACCCAGCTCAAGGCCCACGCGTCGAGGAGCGGATCGGCGTGATCCGTGGTCGCCGTGCGGATCTCCGCCGCCAGCGGATAGGTAAACACAATCGCAGCGACCAAATAGAGGCCGAACACGGCGAACTCGCGGGAGGCGCGCATGGATAGCATCGCGAATCGAGCATTATGGTTCGAGACCTTGCTCCAGACAACCTACAATACCAGCCGTGCTTCGATCGTCGACCCTGTCTCTCGCTCTTCTGGCGGCAGTTTCCTGCCAAGAGGTCGCGCCCGAGCCTCTCGTGGTCATGATCGCCGTCGACGGCGCGACCCCTTCGACGATTGACGAGCTCCGCTCAGAAGGAAGGCTGCCCCACCTCGATCGCCTCATTCGAAGCGGGGCCTATGCGCCGATGGAGTCTCTCGCCGCCAGGCGACGCCTGAGTCCGCGGCCGCGGCGCGGCTATTGGTCTCCTATCGTATGGGCCTCGATGGCGACCGGTAAGGTCCCGGATAAGCACGGTATCGTCGATTTCCTCCTTCCGGTGCCAGGCACTTCCCTCGCGTGGATCGGAAGCCCGACCGGCGCGCCCGACGCCGAGCTCTTTTTGCCCGAGCTCTCCGGAGCCCCACCGCTCGAGCTCCGTCTTCGGTTGCGCAGCTATCCACCAAACGGAGACCAAGACGCGACGTTGTGGTTGAACGGTCACTCACTCGGTTCGCTAGCCGTCGAAACGACGTGGAAGGAGTTCTCGCTGTCAATCCCGGAGGGAGCCGTCGGAGCGGTCCGCAACCGAGTCGAGATCCGTCTCACTACCCAAAGCCGGCCTTCGGACAATGGATTGTCGAAAGACGATCGCGATCTGTCGGCGGCTCTCGCCTGGCTCCGCGTGCACGACAGTAGCGGTCGTATCGTCGCGGAGCTGGATCCGATCTATCAACGCTTCGACCTGGGCAAAGGGTTCCACCGCCCGGAGGCGAAAGTGGTCGAGGCTCAAAGCTCGCACATGAAGGCGAAACCCGTTTGGGATCTCCTGGGTGAGCGCGGACAGCCGGTAGGCGTGATCGGCTACTGGAATACATGGCCTGCCTACCCGGTCAACGGATTTCTCGTGAGCTCCCACATGGGAGTGCGAGGAGAACGCCAGGGGATCGAGCACGATCGCACCTGGCCCAAAGAGCTCGCTTCTGACATCGACCCACTCGCACCCGACGACGACGCGGTGGAAAGGCTACTTCGCCGGCTCTATCCCTCGACGTGCTCGCCTTTGCCTCTCGAGGACGAGAACAGCTTCGAGCGCATTGTCTGGCAAGATGCTTTTTATTTTCGCGTCGCGCGGAAGCTCCTGCCCAGCCTCGACCACGGATTCTTCACGGTCTATTTCGAGCTCATCGATGGAAGCGGCCACTTGTTTCTTCCTCTCGCGGCGGGAGCGGCGCTGCCCGAGGGCTGTCCGGAATCGGTGCGTGACGTGGTCTCGGAAACCTATGTCCTACTCGACGAGTGGGTAGGCGAGCTCATCGCGACTCTACCCGAGCACGCAACCGTCCTACTGGTCTCCGATCACGGGATGGCGCCCGGCGGCGAGCGCGGGCTCCACGCTCCGTTCGGAACGTTTATCGCCCGCGGGCCGGGGATGCGCCGAGGTGCGAGCCCTAGAGGCATCACGGTGCTCGATATCGCCCCTACGCTGCTCTACGCGGCAGGCGAGTCGATTCCCCTCGACATGGACGGTGCACTTTCCACTCAAAGCTTCGAGCCCGACTGGCTCGCCGCTCACCCGCCGCGCTACATCGACACCGATACGTCGCGTCAGAGTACCGACGCTCCGGCCGAGGAGATATCCGACGAGCTGTTGGAGAGGCTTCGCTCGCTCGGGTATTTGCAGTAGACTCTTGGTCGGTTTGAGCTACGAACTCGTCCCGAAATTCCCCGACGTCGACGACTACCGTCGCTTGCGGACCAGCGCGGGCCTCGCCCCGAGAACTTCAGAGGCGGCCACGCAGGGTCTGTCCGGCACCTTGTTCGGAGTGTCGGTCGAGCTTGGCGGCGAGGTCGTGGGCTTGGGCCGCATCATCGGTGACGGCGGCTGTTTTTTTCAAGTCGTCGACTTCGCCGTCCTCCCTGAGCATCAGAA
>JAJCXL010000165.1 GCA_029263435.1 Acidobacteriota bacterium
CCGCTTTGAGCGTGTGCTCCGCATAGCTCGATCTGGACTTCGTCGACTGGTTGACGCGCTTCGCCACCTCGGCGCTCAGGCCAAACGACGCGGCGTTGACGAAGAGGCGGTTGGCACCGTCTGCGAAAGTGACCCGCCCGACATCAATCTCCAAGGTGCGGCCGGTGCCTAGCGAGCGCGCCGCGTCGGCGAGCCGCGTCGGCATGGCGAGAGACCGGACGAAATCGCCTCCCGTGCCGTGAGGCAGTACTCCCAGCTCGCATCTCGTTCCCGACGCCACGAGCCCGCGCGCGGTCTCCGAGATCGTTCCGTCTCCCCCGAAGGTCAGCACGAGATCCCTGCCCGCTCGCGCCGCCTCTTCGGAGAGAGTCGCCGCATGACCCGGGCCCTCGGTGAAACGTCTGTCGAACCCCCCGATCGCGCTGCTGAGACAAGCGGCAGCCTTCGGCCAATCGCGGGCGCCGTCTCCTCCACGAGACGCTGGGTTCACGATGACGAGAGGTCTTTGCGAGGCGCCCACGCGCGCGATTGTAGCAGGCGCGGCGCCCCTGGCTCCGGCCCGCGAAGCAGCCCCAGTTTGTGCTAAAGTACCGCGTTCACGCGAACGGAATCTCGCGAAATCACCTCGAGGAGAACTTCCAATTGGGCGTCAAAGCCAGCTCACTACGCGAGCCTCGCGGATTCAAAGAAATGCTTCGCGCCGTCGCTGTCACCCTTAGCAAAGCCGTAGCCGGTATCTTCGGTTTCGCCCGCGACGGCATCGCGCGAGGGATCATCCGCGTCGGCATCCCGGTCAATGCGGTCACGCTCACCGGACCCGTCGCCGTCTCCGTCATCTTCATACCGATGGTGCAAGGCACCCAGTGGCTCGGTGGGATTGTGCTCATCGTCGCGGGCGCGTTCGACATGCTCGACGGCGCCGTCGCGCGTATTTCGAGAGGCAGCACGACCTTCGGCGGGTTTCTCGACTCCGTGACCGATCGCTACACGGATTTTCTGATGCTCTTCGGCATCCTCGCGTACTTGTTGAACCATGTGAACGGCTCGCGGGTTCTCTATCTGGTCTTGTGGGCCTTGACCGTTATCGGGACCGCGACGACGTCGTACATCCGTGCGAGGGCGGAGACCGAGATCCCCGAATGCAAAGTCGGGTTCATGGAACGCGCCGAGCGGACCGTGACGATCATCATCGGTCTACTCGCCGGAAACGTTCACATCACGCTTTGGATCCTCGCGATCTTCGGCAACCTCATCAGCATCCAGCGGATCTTCTTTGCGCGCGCGGTCATGAGCGGTCGCGAGCCTTCGGGCACGTTCTGGTACTGGCGCTATCCGCGTCTGACCGCGCCTCACTTCACGCTGTGCGCGCTGTTGATCCTGTCGCTCATCATCGGACACTGGATCATCCCGCGTCCGTTCTAAGAACTCAATCTGTCATCAGGTACGTGAGGGTCGGCGCGAGATCGTGGGCCTCGATGGGCTTGTCGACCACCTGACCCGGTGCGAAATCCGGGCCTAGAGCGATGGTCCAGACGTCGCTCGAAGGTCGGATGACCAAGGCCGTGGAGTCCTGGAGTGAAGGGTCCGCTTGGATACGGCTCCACAGACGCTCGATGTGACGCTCACCACCGGCTAGATCCAGCAGCTGCAGCGTCGCGCATCGAGGGCGGAAGCGGCTCAAGATCCGTGACGTGAGCTCGAGCGACCGGCAGTCCGCGACGGAGGTG
Organism: Acidobacteriota bacterium; assembly: GCA_029263435.1. Taxonomy (GTDB): domain Bacteria; phylum Acidobacteriota; class Vicinamibacteria; order Marinacidobacterales; family SMYC01; genus JAJCXL01. The sequence goes on from JAJCXL010000165.1 coordinate 1,728, forward strand.
TCGAGATGTTCGAAGCCGCCGGGCGGCTCCATCCTGCCCGCACCGTCGGCGATGACGTCTCCCACGAAGGACACCAGCTCCCGCCGCTCCTCGCGGCTGTGTCCGAGAGCGCGCTCGACGTTGAGCTCCACGATCTCCTCCGCACTGCGCCGCCCTATGAGAGGAAAGAGCTTGTTCATCGTGAAGCTCGTCGCGCCGTAGCGAGCTCCGTAGTCGGAATGCTGACTGTAGTTCTTGACGTCCCAGCAGCAAGCGCCGTGATAGGAGGCGCTTTGGAGCATCCAGTACTTCGAGGCGCTCTCGCCGGTCTTTCTCCGGAGGATCTCGTTCCAAGTCGGGTGGGCCGGCCGCTGACTGCGCTCTTCCCTCCCCGTCAACAAAGTGGAATGCGCATATCCAGGGACCGTCGTCGGTAGTCGCGCGTTGCCAGCGAAAAGAGCTCCCTTCGCGGCCAACGTTTCCAGAGAACGGCTGCAGTCGCAGTCCCAACCGAGGAGCAACGTCACGAGATGCCGCGTGCTTCGCGTGCGCGAGGGGAGTCTTCGTGCGCGCGCGTCGCCGGGCCAACCGAGCGCGGCACCCGCGCCGAAAGCGGCGCCGAGCCGGACGAAATCACGGCGATTCATCATCCGCGCATTATCGTTCTCCCCGCCCACCCGGTGTCAAGGATCGCTTCGGATGCGGTGGTACACTCAGCGCGACATGTCGCAACCCTACCTCTCACGGGGTCTCCGCGCGGCTTGTCTCGCCGTTTTCGGGGCGATCGTCTTGTCGCTCGCGTCTTGCGGTGCGAGCGCGCCGCCGCATGTCGTGTGGATTGTGATCGACGCCCAGCGCGCCGATCGTCTGGGCGCCTACGGCTATGACCGTGATACGAGCCCCGTCATCGACGCCCTCGCCGACACGGGCGTCGTGTTCGAAAACGCCATGGCGCAGGAGTCCTACACCCACGCTTCGGTGCCGTCTTACTTCACCTCGACTTATCCGCTGACGAACCA
>JAJCXL010000166.1 GCA_029263435.1 Acidobacteriota bacterium
GTTTCCTTGTCGAGCAGCGAGAACGTGGGCCGGGCTTTCGGCGATGAGCCAGAAAGAAACGGCGCAAATGATGGCGAGCCTGTGCATTGCGGCCTCCGCTCGTATTGTAGACGCTAGCGTCCCGTCCCAGAAATGCGTCACATAAATCTCGGGCCCTTTTGCGCGCTGGCAGCGTTTTGACGCCTCCTCATATCCAGATATGGCATCGGCGTCACGCCTTGCCAGCACACAAAATGACCTCGACCTTTATGCAACGAACTTCTGGGACGGGACGCTAGCGCCGCACAACACCGAGATCGCTGCCGGCGGGCATCGCAGTAGACGTTTCTCCAGGGGGCAAAATAAAGCCCTTTCCTCGGCCGGAGGAAAGGGCACGGGTGCGTTGCGGCACCCCGCTCAGCAAACGGTTTCAGTCGAGACCCACCGCTCGTCTATTCGACGGGAACGACTCCACATTGTCACTGACTTCGCGAAGGGAGGGTTGCGAAGGCTCGCTCGCCCCGATGCGGATGAATCCACTATCGGCGAGCTCCTTGAGCGCCTCGGCGGCGCGTTGCGGAGAAAGACCGAACAAAGGGATCAAGGTCCCGACGTCGCGGACCCCGTCGATGTGAATCAGCAGCCTCCATTGCGCGACCGTGAACTCGAACGGTTCGGCGCCATCCAGCTCGGCTCGGAGCTCCGGCACGGCGTCGAAGATTGGATTGCGGGTCGTCGTCTGGGGGTCGAATGTGAGAACGCTCCCCGCGAGTAGCTCGAGAGCGGTCCGTTCGATGTCGGTGTCATCGATGCCCATGCAAGCGCCGATCTCTCGCAGCGTCTTTCTTCCATCCACCTGCTGGAGAAACGTCCATTCATCGCCAGTAAGGGTGACGGGATCTTCACGCTGTCCGGTCTCGCGAAACGGCACGTTGTCTAGGCTGGGTATCTGCGCTGAGAGGCGCTCCCACTCATCCATGCGACGGGTGGCTTCGAGAAGCAGGGACTGTCCGCGGGCGTCGATCGAACGCTCGGTCGAGGTCTCGCCAATCTGATAGGTGAAGTGTCCTTTGTCCCACGTGCAGAACTTATAAAACGCCGCCTCCCCCGTGAACGGATCGAGATCGGCGTGAACGGCGTTGCCGTCCACGAGATAGACGTGTCCGTGACGTTCGCCGTCGGTGAGTGAGAGCGTGCCGCTTTGTCCATAGGCCATCGCGAGCTGGAACGCTTCGGGGAAGGATTTTTCTTCCAGCGAGCCGCTGAGCACCGCGTCCTCCGTGCCGGACGCGTCCGTGGGCGCGACGGGATAGCGTTCGGAGCGCCTCAAGATCATCTCGATCCGTGCTTGGATCTCCTCCGGATCGACGGTCTTGACGATGTAATCGTCGGCACCTTTTCGGATGCCTTTGACTTTGTAGGCCGTGCCTTCCAACCCGGTGAACAGCACCACCGGGATGTGCTGGGTGGTCGGATGCTCCTTGATCCTCCGGCAGGCTTCGAAGCCGTCCATCACCGGCATTTCGAGGTCGAGCAGAACCAGGGCGGGCTGCATCGCCAGCGCTTTGTCGACGGCTTCCGCGCCGTTATCCGCGAGATCCACATCGTAGCCCCACGATTCGAGGAAGTAGCGCATCATGACGCGATTGTCGAGCTCGTCATCGACCATCAGCACGAGTGGGTTAGCCATTTCTCTTGCCCGTCTCTCAGTGAACCAGGATGGACGCTTCGCCTTCCGAAGGCGAAGGCAAAGTCGGTCGATCGTCTTGGAACGCCGGGATCGTGAAACGGAAATCCGAGCCTTCGCCATGCTTGCTCTCGACTTCGATGCCGCCGCCGTGAACGTCGATGATTTGCTTGACGAGCGATAGTCCGAGACCGGTTCCGATGATGTCTTTTCGATCGTCACACCGCACTCGGTAGAATTTCTCGAACAACCGGGGGAGCGCTTGCTCCGGGATGCCGAGGCCGTTGTCGCGGACGGAGACGGCCCACATCTCGTCGCGCGGACGAAGAACGACCTCAGCCCACGCGCCTCGGGCACTGTACTTGACGGCGTTCGATAGCAAGTTGATCAGGACTTGTTCGATCAAGTTGCGATCCGCGTAGATCTCGGGCACGACCGCCGGCGCGGCGTAACGCAGCAGGATGTCTTTCTCATCCGCGAGCGGTTTCAGATCGGCCAAAACGTTTCGCACCAGCTTGTCGAGATTGACCGGCCCGCGAGAGACCTTTTGGCGACCCGACTCGATACGGGTGATGTCGAGAAAGTCGTTGACGAGGTTCACGAGCCGGTTGGATTGGCGATGAATGATTTCCAGGAACTCGGACGTCTTGGCAGGTCCGGCTCCGCCTTTCAGCAGGATTTGGGCGAACCCTCTTACGGTCGCGAGCGGAGTGCGGATCTCATGGGTGACCATCGACATGAGATCGGTCTTCATCCGATCGAGCTCTTTGAGATGGGTGATATCGCTGAGCACGGCAACGATGCCATGAACGAGACCGTCGGGGCTTCTGACGGGGGCCAAGGAGAGCTCGTAAAAGCGAGTGGTGGGGAGCGATAGCTGGATCTCGGTGGTGACGGTCACGCCTTGCTCCACGATCTTGCGAAATTGAGCCTTCATGACCTCGACGCTGACAGGCTCGAACTGCTGCACGAAATCGACCGCGTTGCGGCCGATCGCGTCCTCGGTGCGTTGCCGGAGGATCGCGCAGGCCTTGGGGTTCAACAAGCGGATCGTCCCGACGACGTCGGTAAGAATGACTCCGTCCGCGATGCTGTCCATGACGGAGCCCATCAACGATCGTTCACTGAGCACCGCATCGGTGAGCGCCTTCAACGCCTCGATCCGGCGCTCCTCGCTCTCGTAAGAGACCCGCGGGCCCAAACGCGATGTCTCGTCGCTCAGCCGCTCGTAGATCAAGGCGTTGTACCAGGTGATGCCGAGCTCGCCCGAGACCGCGCGCAGTAAGTCGAGGTCCTCTGCCCGAAACGGCTCTTCCCGGGGTTTCAAGAGGCACAGATACCCCATGGTTTGGCCGTTCGCCACGAGCGGCAGCAGTTGTCCGTGCAGCTCGCCCAATCGTGCGCGGGGCGCGAGCGTTCCGATGGGATGGTCCGCGACATCCTCTACCGAGATGGGCTCGCGCGACGTCAGCAGCGTGGCGAGTCGGCCGGTCAGCTTGATGTTGGCGGGGTGCGCTCCGTCTTCGTGCGCGACTCCATAGGCGGCCACCGGAGTCAGCGTCGCTCGCTCCCGATTCAGCCGTAGTAACACCGCGGCCGATACCCCGAGTACTTGGCGAAACGTCGGCTCGGAAGATCGGAAGAACGCGAGCACCACGTCCTCCCCCGACTTGTCCGCGAGCGCTGCGGCTTCCGACAGATTCCATACTTCCTTGTCGAGCGCGGCGCTCACGTGGCGCATCTTCATGAGCAAGAACACGATGAGCCCGATGGCGCCCGCGACGATGAGAGCGGATAGAGCGATCCACATGCCGTAGCCGTCTACGAGTGAGTGCGACGTGGCTTCGCTCAGGGGAAGGAGGTAGATCGCTCCCGCGAGAACCGCCGCGCCCGCGACAGCCAGCGCACCCATGACGGTGTCGTCGCGGCTAGCTGGCACTCCCCGCCTCATCGAGAGCCGCTTCGGGCTTGCCGTTATTGAGCTCGCGCCGTTCTCTCTGATAGTTGCTGCCCGGAAATCTCTTGAGATACTTCTTGAGCTCCACCGCGCGTTCGGCGATGAGGTGGGTGCTTCCGAAATCGTCCCGCGTGCCGCGCAGGATTGCGAGAGTGATGCTCATGATGGGAAAGGTGTCCAGCACTCCCGAGCGATTCTCGACTTCGATCCCGGCGCGCTCTAGGTCCGAGGCGTCGTAGAAGTTCTCGATGGAGGCGTCGAACGCTGCGATGATGCCCCGACACAAAGCGTCGTCTCGCTCCGGCGTCGATACGATCACGAAATCGTCGCCTCCGATATGACCGATGAAGTCGCCAACGCCTCCGAGCTCTCTTACACAAGAGACGACGAGCTGCGCGGTATGGACGATGACGTCGTCACCGGCATCGAATCCGTATTTGTCGTTATAGGCTTTGAAGTTGTCCAAGTCCGCATAGCACACGGAAAATAGCGATCCGCGCTCCAGGCGCTCTCGGATTTGTCGCTCGAGCGCGAGATTGCCGGGGAGCCGCGTGAGCGGGTTCGCGCCGGATTGCTCCCGCGTCCGCCGAAGGACCATCTCCACGCGCGCCTGCAGCTCGAGCGGGTCCACCGTTTTGATCACGTAGTCGTCCGCGCCGCGACCTAGCCCCGAGATCTTGCTCTCGATGTGATCCTGGCTGGTGAGCATGATCACGGGGATACACGAGCTCGAAAAATCGGCCTTGATCCTCTCGCACGCCTCGAACCCGTTCATGTCCTCCATGTTGACGTCCATGAGGATGAGATCCGGTTCGTCTCGCCGAGCGCGCTCCACCGCTTCTCTGCCGCTTCTCGCCGTCTGCACGTCGTATCCCCACGACTCCAACAGGAATACGGTGAGTCGAAGAATGTCGGGCTCGTCATCGACGGCTAGGATTCGTTGCATCAATCGGTTCCCTAGCGGTGGACGCCCAACGCGTCGCGACCTACGTCGTCGCACGCCCCCGCAATGCTTCGATAGGACGGAATAGCAAGTTCCGTTCCACAGGGTTTTTGCGCCGCCCAGGGCATAGTTTCGGAGAGCAACGAGAACGCCCGAGTTAACTGCTTGTTATGTGGGTAGTTGCAGCGAGCTCGCGGAAGGCGCTAGCGGCCGGGCTCTGCCGTGTAGGGCCGGCGACGAAGGCAATTCCCCTCGAAGCGGCGGCAATCCCCCACAAGCGCAAACCTCGTCGCTCTCGAGCGGCCCGCGAGCCGACCTGCGGGAGAAATCCTATGTCCGCACATGTCCATTTGGGTGGAATCGGCCGCAGCACGCCAGGGTTTAGGCCTCGCGAGCTCAAAAAATTCCCGCTTTCTGAGCATTTCGGCCGGAAGGCCTGTTTGGCACAGGCGTTGCTATGTTCAAGCACGAGTGAATCTGGAAGACACTCGAGGAGAGAAGTGATGAGTATTCAGGACAGAGATTACGATAAGGAATCCGACTCCCCCCTCGCGTCGCAGATCCTCGATTATTTCCGTCGTCACCCCCGGGCCAAGGACTCAGTCGAGGGAATCGCGAGGTTCTGGGTGCGGGCAGACCCGCTCGAAGTGCGTGACGCGCTCGAACGACTCGTTGAAATGGAGCTCGTCGAAAAACGGGCGAACGCGTCGCTCACGCTGTTCAGCAAGAAAGCGCTATCGGCCTAACTAGCCGTCGTCCGGGAGCGCGTCTTCGGCTAGTTGACGACGTCCCACGCGGAGCGTCCAAACGAGGGCCGCGCCGACGGAGAAGATGACGAGTCCGAGCGCGGTCCCCAGGATCACGGCGGTGGTTCGCAGCACGGAGCGCTGCTCGAACCGAGCTTCGACGGTGAGGGGACGGCCCGCGAAATACTCTTCGGCGGTACGCTCCCATCGGATGATATTTCCGCGCTCGATCTCGTTTCCGGAGTTGTGGAAACGCACCGTGCTCGGAAAATGAAAGCGAAACGCGACGGGGGCGTCCGGCGCGACCGTATCGGGCCGGCGGCTTTCGCCGCGAATGGCCATGTGGATCGACAAGGCGTCGTCTGAGACATCCAGGCGGCAGTCGCGCTCGCGGAACCACCAGGTGCCACAAAGCTCGTTCCAATCGCGAAAGCTTCCTTGGACGTGGACGAAGGCTCGTTCGTCCCGCCGGGTTTGTCTGACCGAGTCGACCGCGAAGGCGGGCTCGGTGAAGGCTCTCGTGATGGAGCTCAGCTCGCCGTCGAAACGAGGGTCGACCGCCCCGAGAAAAGCTCGAGAGCCGCTGATGCGCAGGCTCCCCGACCCGTCGACGTCGAGAAACACTTCTTCCTCGTACTCGTATGTCGTGCAGGAACCGAGCGCCAGAGCGACGCACATCGCGACCAGCGTCTTCGCCGAGCGCGATCGCTCGGGCGCAACTTCTCGTGACGCGGCTCGCATGCGCTCGATTCTAAGCCGAAGGCCTTGCTGGGATACAATGCGCGCTCATGCCGGGCCCCTCGACGCCATCGACGCCGGGCGATTCTCGAGAGGTCATCCTCCTCGTCGACGGAAATAACCTCGTTTATCGATCGTTTTTCGCCATCCCGCCTCTAGCGAATCGCGCGGGGATTCCCACGAACGCGGTCTTGGGTTTCGCAAACGTATTGCGAAAGCTCCTCGCCGACGAGACTCCGGCTCTCGCCGCCGTCACCTTCGATGCGGGTGGCAAGACGTTTCGACATAAACGCTTCCAGGAGTACAAGGCGAACCGACCTCCGACCCCGCCGGATTTGAAGCAGCAGATGCCCAACGCACACCGGTTGTGCGAGGTCTTGGGCTTGGCGGTGGTCGAGCTCCGAGGGGTCGAAGCCGACGACATCATCGGAACGCTCACGCGTCGCGCGCTCGCCGATGGCTATCGAGTGCTGATTGCCTCCTCCGACAAGGACCTCCTCCAGCTCGTCGGCGATGACGTGACCGTGATCCACCCGGTGCAATATGACCGGCTCGACGCTTCCGGCGTGCGCGACAAGCTCGGGGTCCCGCCCGAGAGAGTGGTGGATTTACTCGCCCTCAAGGGAGACGCCGTCGACAACGTCCCCGGCGTGCCCGGCATCGGCGACAAAGGAGCGGCGAAGCTGATCGAGCAATACGGCACCATCGAGGCCATGCTCGAGCATGCGGACGAGGTCAAGAACAAGCGGCAACGAGAGGCTTTGAAGGAGCACCGTGAGGGCGCCCTTCTCTCCAAGGAGCTCGTCACGATCGACTGCGAGATCGATCTCGAGCTCGACCTCGAGACCCTTCGACGTCTGGTTCCGGATCGGGAGAAGGCGTTCGCGTTGTTCGAAGAGCTCGAGTTCACGTCGATCCTGAAGGACTACTTGCCGAGCGGTGAGCCGGAAGACGTCTCCACCCATCTCACCGCGCTCGATTCGCGTCGCGAGCTCGATGCTTATCTGAAGCGGGTGAAGCCGGAGGGTCGAATCTCGATCTGGCTCGAGCTGAGCGAAGCGAAACGCTTCGATCCTTGGGGCCGACAGTTGAAAGCGGTCGGTCTCGCGGTGCAACCGGGCGAAGGCGTTTACGCGACTCTCGACGAAGCGGATCTCATCGAAGCCTTGACGCCGGTGGTCGCGGATCCTGCGATCCGAAAAATCGGTCATAACCTGAAAGACTTGATTGCCTTTTTCGAGTCACGCCAGGTCCGCGTCGAAGGCGTTGGCTTCGACACCCAGGTCGCCGCCTACGTGCTCAATCCCTCTCGGCGTTCCCAAGCGCTCTCCGATCTCGTGCTCGAGTTCCTGCAGGTAGGTCTCACGAAACAAGACGAGCTCGCGGACACCCAAGGCGTCTTGCCCGGCATGGCCGAGCCGGGAGCGCGATCTTCCGGACCCCTCCACGCGGAGCGCGCCGAGCGAATCCTACGCCTCGAGGACAAGATGTCGCGTCGGCTTTCGGAAGAGGATCTCGAGGCCCTTCATCGCGACATCGAGCTTCCGCTCGTGGCGGTCCTCGCGAGGATGGAGCTCGCCGGCATCGCGATCGACCAGCAGGCTTTTACGACCATGGCTCACGAGATCGACGCTCAGCTCCAGACCCTGACCGCGGAGATCCATGAGCTCGCCGGCGTCGAGTTCAATATCAACTCGCCCCGTCAGCTCGGAGAGATTCTGTTCGACAAAATGAACCTTCCGTCGTTCAAGAAGACTCAGAAGCAACGAGCCGCCTCGACCCGGGTGGAAGTTCTCGAGGAGCTCGCCCAGAGCTTCCCGTTCCCTCGCAAGGTGCTCGACTATCGAAGCTTGATGAAGCTCAAAGGGACCTATGTGGATGCGTTGCCGGCGCTCGTGAGCTCCTCGACCGGGAGACTTCACACGACGTTCAACCAGACGGTCGCCGCGACCGGACGCCTATCGAGCAGCGATCCGAACTTGCAGAACATTCCGATCCGCACCGAGCTCGGCCAGAGGCTCCGGCGGGCCTTCGTCGCGCCCGGGGGGGCCAAGCTGCTCTCGGCGGACTACTCTCAAATCGAGCTCAGGGTCCTCGCTCATCTCAGTGAGGACGAGAACTTGATCACGGCGTTTCACGAAGACGCGGATATCCACGAGCGCACCGCTCGCGAGGTCTTCGGTACCGCGACGGATATGAACGAGCACGAAAGGCGCCGGCGCGCGAAGATCATCAACTTCAGCATCATTTACGGAAAAACCGCGTTCACGCTCGGCAAGGATTTCGGAATCCCGACTCGAGAAGCGCAGGCGTTCATCGATGCTTATTTCGAGCGCTATCCGAAAGTGCGGGATTTTCTCGATACGATCATTCGAGATGCGAGGCGCACTGGATTCGTGCGTACCCTCTTCGGGCGTAAACGTTACGTGCCGGAGGTGGGCTCTCGTAATCGGAACACCCGAGCGGGCGCGGAGCGCGTGGCCGTCAACACGCCCATCCAGGGCACCGCGGCCGACCTGATCAAAAAAGCGATGCTGGATCTCGCCCGAGAGCTCGAGGAAAGAAAGCTCCGCTCCAGGCAACTCCTACAGGTGCATGACGAGCTCGT
>JAJCXL010000167.1 GCA_029263435.1 Acidobacteriota bacterium
GAAGGACGGCAAGAACATGTACGAGATGTTCGCCTACACCACCCCCGCCATCTTTTCTCAGATGCGCCCGCGCTTTCAGGCCATCATCGAGAGCTTCGGTCGACTGACGGACCGGGCCGCGCTGAATCGCCAGCCCGAGCGCCTCCAGACTCACCGCGTGTCACGTCAGACGACGCTGCGTGATGCGCTGTTGAGAGCCCGCGTTCCGGAAGAGAGGTTGGAAGAGCTGGCGCTGATAAACCAAGGCCGTCTGGGCGACACCGTTCCCGCCGGCACTCTTCTCAAGATCATCAAGACATCTACTCGTTCGGCGACTCAGTAGAAGAGGCACCGATTTCGTTCACTACCAAACGTCATGGAGGACTAAGCAATGGGATTATTCGATTTCGTCAAGAATGCAGGAGAAAAGATCTTTGGCAACTCCGAGAAGGAAGACAAGGAGAGAGCCGGCAAGCTCGAAAGCTACGTTCACAAGCTCGGGCTGTCGGTCGAGCGCCTCGCCATCAAGATCGACGATGACGTAGCGACGGTCACCGGAGAAGCGGCTTCGCAGAAAGATCGCGAAAAGGTCGTCCTTGCCGTCGGCAACACTTCAGGTATCGCCAAGGTCGAGGACCGGATGACGGTCGCTCCGGAGAAAGAGGCTGCCAAAGAGAAGGTCCAGCCCGCGACTTACTACACCGTCGTTAGCGGCGACACGCTTTCGGCGATCGCCAAGAAGCAATACGGGGATGCGATGAAATACCCCGTCATCTTCGAGGCGAATAAGCCCATGCTGAAGGACCCGGACAAGATCTACCCGGGACAAGTTCTACGCATTCCTGCGCAGCCAAGCTAGGCAGACAAACGACGCGTCCAACGTGAGGACGCGATAAGAGAGGGGAGGACATGATGATGACGAACAACACAGCGAATCACAGCTATCGGCGGGCGCTCTCCGCTCTGCTCGCAACGTCGGCCCTGCTCGCTTTCGGGGCCTGCAAAGTCACGCAAACGGAGAAAGGCGAGCTGCCAGACGTCGACGTCGCGGCGGAGGCCGGTGAGCTCCCGGAATATGAGATCGTCAAAACGAACGACGGTGAGCTCCCCAACATCGACGTAGACGTCGATGGAGGCAAGCTCCCGGCATATGACGTCGATCTACCGGACGTCGATGTCGGCGTTCGCAAAGAGACTGTCTTGGTACCCAAGGTACGAGTCGTCCTGGAAGAAGAAGAGATCACGGTTCCGTACTTGGACATCGATCTTCCGGGCGATGACGCCAACACCGTCAAAGTCGAGCGCCCCATTGCCGTCCGACTCGCGGTTCCTAACGCCGGCTATGACGTGCGCATCACGGATATCCACGTCGTCGACGGCGCCCTGTGGGTGATCTCCGAGCTCAGCTATTCTGGAGATAAGCCCGGCGGGCCGTTGACAGTGTCGGACACCGTCGTCGTGAACACCACGGAGATGGACGTCAAGCACTACGTCGTCGGGATGCCCGTTCGCACCGCAGACAACGACCAGTTCGAGTTCATCCCGAACCGGACCGAGCTCGCAGATGAGCTCCGCTCAGGTAAAACCATCTACCGAAGCTAAGTCATCGCACCATCGACTCCTCGAGGCGCTCGCCGCCTCGGGGAGTCTGCTTGCTCGCCAAGAATCACTGACGTGTGATAACAAACCACGTCTCATGAGCGACAAGAACGAGCCTACGACTCTACCTCTCGCGTCGTCTCCCTCAGGCGAGTCGACATGCGACGCCGACGGTGATTGTTGCGGCGGCCTCGACCGCCGAGATTTCATCCGGCTCGCCGGACTGGGCGCGGCAACCACGGCACTCGCAACCGGACCAGCCGCCGGAGCCACGGCGCAGGACGCGGCGGCACGAGAAGCGCTCACGGATCCGGATTGGCCGACCTTCAAGGTGTACGGGCCCGATTTCGTAGAGCGCATCGCGCTTCCGCTCGGCGGTATCGGCACGGGAACGGTTTCGCTTACCGGATTCGGGAGCCTTCGAGACTGGGAGCTCATGAATCGCCCCGCCAAGGGGTTCACTCCCGAGGGCGCCTCCACACCATTGTTCGCGGTGTTCGTCGAAGACGGCGGCCAGCGCTTCTGCCGACTCGCCGAAGGACCTCTCCCGGTCCAAGAGTATGAAGCGAGCCACGGCAGCGAGGCACCCAACGCCCGACTGCCGCGTTTTCCCGGGTGCTCCTTCGCCGGCGGCTACCCGTTCGGCCGGGTCCTGCTCTCGGACGACGACCTCCCGATCGATGTCCACATCAAAGCTTTCAACCCGATGATTCCAGCGGACGCGGACGCGAGCGGCATTCCGGTGGCGGCGCTGACCTACGAGCTCCGGAACAAGACCAACCGGACGTTGCGGGCGGCGGTCGCCGGGAGCCTGCCTAACTTCATCGGCATGGACGCCTGGGAGACCGAGCGTGACTGGAAAGGCGACCGCGTCCCTTCCGGAGCGCGCGGAAATCGCAACCGGTTTATGGAAGGACGCGGCATCCGGGGGATCCTCATGGACTCGTCCGGCGTCCGAGACACCGCGCCGAGCTGGGGCACGCTGGCGCTCGTCACGACATCGCCGGGCCGCGTCACCTTCCGGACCCAATGGCTCGAGGCCCGTTGGGGCAGCGGAGTCCTGGATTTTTGGGACGATTTCTCGGCGGATGGCCGACTCGATGAGCGTCCCGCCACCGACGCAGCGAACCCTTCGGCGTCGCTCGCGGTCGAGCTCGAAGTCCCCGCGGGCGGCAGGGTGGACGTTCCCTTCTTGCTCACGTGGCACTTCCCGAATCGCTATAGCTGGAGCCGGCCGGAAGCCGAGTGGAGCGCGGTCGATCGGATCGGCAACTACTACACGAGCCAGTATCGCGACGCGTGGGACGTCGCGGAGCGCACCGCTCCCGTCATTGCAGATTTGCAGCGGCGCTCGGCGAAGTTCGTCCGAACCTTTCTCGATAGTGATCTTCCCGATGAAGTGAAAGAAGCCGCGCTGTTCAACACGAGCACACTACGCACTCAAACTTGCTTCCGAACTCCCGATGGTCGCTTTTTTGGTTGGGAGGGCGCGGCCGACAATCGTGGATGTTGCCACGGGTCTTGCACTCACGTTTGGAACTACGAGCAAGCGACCGCGTTTCTCTACGGAGATCTGGCACTAACGATGCGAGAGGTCGAGTTCGCACACGCGACCGACGAGGACGGTGTCATGAGCTTTCGGGTGGACCTCCCTCTCGAGCGAGCGCGCGACTACGGCAAAGCCGCCGCCGATGGGCAGATGGGCTCCATCATGAAGATGTACCGGGAGTGGCAGCTCTCGGGCAATGACGCATTGCTCCGCGAGCTCTGGCCCAAAGTACGACGGGCTCTCGAATTCTGTTGGATCCCGGGCGGGTGGGATGCGGATCGCGACGGCGTCATGGAAGGCGCGCAGCACAATACGATGGATGTCGAGTATTACGGGCCGAATCCGCAAATGGGTTTCTGGTACTTGGGTGCGCTCCGGGCGGCCGAACAGATGGCACGCGCCGTGGGAGAGCCCGACTTCGCGGATGAGTGTGAGGCCATGTTCGAGCGCGGCAGCGCGTGGCTAGACGAGCACTTGTTCGACGGTGAGTACTACCAGCATCGCGTCGAGCCACCCACGGATCCGTCCCAGATTGCGCCGAGCCTTCTCATCGGGATGGGCTCCGAGGACTTCGGCAACCCTGATTTTCAGCTCGCCGCGGGATGCCTCGTGGACCAGCTCGTCGGTCAGTTCATGGCTCACGTGTGCGGCCTCGGCTACCTGGGAAAGCCGGACAACATCAAGGCGACCCTCGAGAGTATCTGGAAATACAACCGCCGAGAGCACTTGGAAGACCACTTCAACTCGATGCGGACGTTCGCGCTTGCCGGCGAATCGGCGATCTTGATGGCGAGCTATCCGAAGGGCCGCCCGAAGAAGCCGTTTTCTTATTTTAGCGAAGTGATGACCGGCTTCGAGTACACCGCGGCGGTCGGGATGTTGCAAGAGGGGTTGACGGACCAGGGCCTACGAGCGATCCGCGACGTGCGCGAGCGCTATGACGGTCGCAAACGCAGCCCTTACGATGAAGCGGAGTGCGGCCACCACTATGCCCGCGCGATGGCGGTGTGGGCCGCCGTGCTCGCCTTGACCGGCTTTCACTACTCCGGCGTCACTCGCACCATGACACTCGCGAGTCCGCCCGGCCGTCATTTTTGGTCGAACGGCTACGCGTGGGGCGAGTGCGCGATCGGGGCGAACGCTGACGTCCGTCTGAGCGTCGTCGAAGGAACGCTACCGCTCGAGCGGTTCGTCCTCGGAGACGTCGGCGAGCACGCGTTCGCTTCGGGCCACACCTTGGCCGCCGGCGCTACGAGCGATTTTAGAGTCGACTAGACCAGGCCGCCCGGAGAAGTGGGCGAGCCATGGGGCAGCCGGATCGTGAACGTGGCGCCCTCCCCGAGCTCGCTTTCGACCTCGATCTCGCCACCGTGTTTTTGCACGATGTTGTAGGCGTTGAACAGTCCCGTGCCGAGTCGCACTTTGGACCCTCGATCGTTGAACCCGATATCGAAGAGCCGTTCCAGCTTCTCCGGACCGATGCCTCTGCCCGTATCCGAGATACGAATGAAATCGCACCCGTCTTCGGTCCAGGTCGAGATGTGAATCTCTCCCGTTTCATCGATCGCCTGCGATGCGTTGAGGAGCAAGCTCATCAACGCCTGGTTCAACTGACCCGGGTCACACCAAATCTGTGACAGCTCGCCATAGCTCTTCGTGATCCGGATGCGGTCCGAAGTCTTGTGCCGAATGAAAGTCAAGATCCCGTCCAACGCCTCATGGAGGTCGAGATA
>JAJCXL010000168.1 GCA_029263435.1 Acidobacteriota bacterium
TTGAACTCCGCCCGTCCCAACCGTGTCTCGCCGCTGCCGTTTCACCGGATGACCGCCTACCCCTATCCCGACAACGAGCGTTTCCCGGACTCCGATCTGCACCGCCGCTATAATCGCCGATATGTCGGGCCCGAAAAAGCCTCGCCGTTCGCAAGCGGTAACGCGCGCGTCTCACAACCGCGGTAACGGGATGAAGCGTGCCGCCGCGTTGCTGCTTGGGACCGCTTTCGCGCTTTGTTGCCGTGGTCCCGAGTCCCGCGCGCCGATGGATTTGATGGACGCGACTTATCTCGTGATTGCGCCGGTTGACGAGGAATATCCGGTTTTAGTCACGCTCGGAGACGAGACCCGGCGAGCGCTGATAGCGCCTGCCCCCGCGGAATTTCGCTACCGTTTGAAGTTACCGGAACGAGCGTCGTTGAGCTTTGCGATCGGTATAACCACCGCGGCGGGGAGAAGCGAAGACGAACGACTCCCGGGAAATCGGATGCGATTCACCGTCAAGGCTGGTGACTTGATCCCGAATGAGGTCTTGTTCGAGCGCGATATCAATGTGGCTCGTCGAAACCAGTGGATCGAACATAGCGTCGACATGAGCTCGCAATCGGGCCGCGAGGTCACGCTCGTGTTTCAAACTTCGTTCCCATCCGCCACGACGGATGATCTGCTTCCTGTCGTCGGCGTGTTCGGAGAACCCATCGTTCACGATCGCGCACACTACGGAAAGGCCAAAGGCGTGGTCGTCATCTCGATCGATACCCTGCGGCGAGACCACCTCAGCCTTTACGGCTATCCGAGACGAACGTCACCGGGACTGGAAATCCTGGCGGAGGACGCGGTCGTGTTCGACGATGCTGTGAGCACCTCGTCGTGGACCCTTCCTGCGCACGCGTCGTTATTTACGTCGCAATATCCGAGCGTGCACGGAGCCGTTCGGATGGACTCCGGTCTGGCGCCGTCGTGGCCGAGCCTTCCCAGGATGTTCCAAGACGCGGGCTACTTCACCCAAGCGCTGGTGACCCACACCTATTTGTCGCGCGAATATGGGTTCGCGGAGGGCTTCGATCGCCATCGATATCTCCGCGAGGCGCGCGCGGAGGCAGTCACCGATCGCGCGCTCGAGTTCCTGACCGCAACAGGCGATCGTGATTTC
Organism: Acidobacteriota bacterium; assembly: GCA_029263435.1. Classification (GTDB taxonomy): domain Bacteria; phylum Acidobacteriota; class Vicinamibacteria; order Marinacidobacterales; family SMYC01; genus JAJCXL01. The sequence goes on from JAJCXL010000168.1 coordinate 1,154, forward strand.
TTCTTGTTCCTCCACTACTACGACGCTCACTGGCACTATGACCCTCCTGCGCCCTACGACACCATGTTCGATGCGAGCTACCAGGGAGAGGCCTCGGGCGTGTGGTGGGATTTCAAAGAGCTCACGGCGGAGACGATCGACCCCAAAGATCGTGCCCACATCCTGGCGCTCTACGACGGCGAGATTCGCTACACCGACAAGCATATCGAGAGACTACTCCGCGAAATGAAGCGCCTCGACTTGTATGACCCAGCGATGATCGTGGTGACCTCGGATCACGGTGAAGAGTTTCTGGAGCACGGTGCGTGGGAGCACCAAAAAACTCTCTTCGAAGAGCAGCTGCGAATCCCACTCGTCGTCAAGTATCCGAATAACGAGGGGCGTGGCCTTCGCGTGGCCGAACAGGTGAGTCTGATCGATGTGGCGCCGACGATCGCAGAGGTGATGGGACTGCCGATTCCGGGGGTTTTTGCCGGCCGCGATCTACGCGAGCATGATGGTTCGAAGCGCGAGCTATGGGCGGAGACCGAACACACCGTCGACGGGTCAGTGAAACGAGCGTTGCGAAGGGGAGCGGGGGAGGCGAAAGCGATTTTCAGCAATCACGAGGATCGGTTGGACGTGGAAATATACCGGCTCGGAGTCGACCCGGGAGAGCTCACTTCGGACGCGAGGGAAGATGAGCGGCGAGCGTTCGAACGGCGGCTGGAAGCGTTCCTCGAAAGCGCGCGAAAGGCGCGGACACAAGCGGATGAAACGCCGCGTGTCGTTTTGGATCCGGAAGAGCTCGAGCGGCTCGAGGCGCTTGGCTATATCCGGCCCTGAAGAATAATCGATTCGGACTTCGGCACTCCCGTCCAATTTTTTAGCTTGAAATCGAGACGGGTTTGGTATTCTCTAGCTAGACACGCTATACAGGGTCGTCGGTTATTGACACTGTTTAACAGGAAGTAGCTCATTGGAAAACTGTGGTTGTCGTTACTGTCGCCTCGGCGCTTCTGGCTGGGGCAGTTTCGACATGTGGGTCGAAGGATGGAAGAGGAACGATTCAGGATTCGCGCCGAGCTCTACCGCTTGCTTCTCGACGAAGAAGCAGGCGCTGCGTCGACGCTCGTTCCTCGCATGCTTGCCGACCCCGATTCCCTAACCCCAGAAATTCGCTGGTGTCTGCTCTACCTCATTCGAGGCATCGGCTACCTCGCCGGCCGTAATCACCTGCTAGGGCAGGGGGGCTTATTCGACACGCTCGCCCACGATTTCGAGCTCGCCCGATGCCGGACCCGTAGGATCGACGGGCTGTGGGCCGAGATCGTCCAGGAAGATCCGAAGCACTGGATGCAGCGTTACGAGTCGACCGACGTGCACTACTCGCTCGAGGAGCTTCGGTGGCTCAACAACATGCTCGGAGAGTTGTGGGAGGTCGAGCGCCAACGTCTCGCCCTCGAAGAGCCTCCCATGCCTCCCATCGCGATGAGAAGAAAGCTCCTTGCGGCCGAGAGGCGCAACAATCCACTCTACGATCTGTTGCGAACGCATTCCTAGCAGTCCGTGGTGAAAGTGGGGCGTCGCAGCGAGAGGGTCGAGGCGCCCGGCTGACAAGGCGCGACGACGGAGAATATTGGGTATATTTGAGGGAGGAGCAACGCAGTCAGCCGGGATGCATCGCCCCTCGAATGCAGCCGCACTTTCACCACGGGCTGCTAGCTAACGCCACTTGCACAATCGAGAATCGCTAGGCATTCTGATCTAGCACCAGAAGAAAACCAGAACCGTTGCCTCACTGACGGGAGCCGGATCCATGAACAAGATTGAACCTCCCAACGAGGAGTCCGTGCGTGTACCGACGCGCCCCGTCGATGTCGAGCTAGACATCGACGGCGGGCGCAAAGAGTCGGTCACTATCTATCTCGACACGGTCTCGGAGACGCATGCCGGTCCTGAGACCGTTGCCGAAGCGCTGAATCGAGAGCGAGCGTTCTTGCCGGTGCGCTCCCGTGAGACCCAAGAAACGTTCCTCGTTCGAAGGAGCGCTATTCGACGGGTCGCGGACAACCACGATCCGTCCAAGACGTTGAGTCACGATGAGAACGTAGGATTCGTCGATCTGGTTCGGCTCGAGCTCGATTCCGGAGAATCGATCGAAGGGACATTGGCGACCGTCCTTCCTCCGGACCGGTCGCGTCTCTCCGACTTCTTCAACTTTACCGACGCGCAGTTCATTGCCGTCGAAGTCATCGACGGCGTGAACTACGTCAACCGGGATTACATTTCGGTGGTGTGGCTGTGAGTAGAAAGAAAGGTGGACGCTGATGCGCATGGAGCCCCTCATGGAGGCCTTGAAGCGATCGGACGCGCAGGAGATGCGGCTGCTGCCCGGCGAGAAAATCTTCGTCATCAAGGGCGGACAGAAAAGCATCGTGGGACGAGAACCGGTGTCCCAAGGCGCGTTGCTCCAAATGGCGACTCAGTCGCTCAAACCGTTTCAGCTGTCGGCGCTCGATATCAAGCCGCACAGCATCGACCGCGAGCATGTCGGAGAGACGTTCGAGATCGAGTTCACCCGGCCGAACGGCGCGATCGAAGTCACCATCCGCCGCACGGCGCCCTCTGCCCCGGCTGAGACCCCTGCTCCCGTCGCGCCGCCTGCTCCTGCTCCTCAGGCTCCGGCACCGACGCCCGTGGCCCCCGCGCCTCCGGCCGCCGCCGCCGCACCGTCGCCTCCACAGGCACAGGCACAGCCACAGGCCCCGACACCCTCGGCTCCCGCTGTGGAGATCAACCGAGACACCTCCGCCATCGATGACTTGCTACGTGAGATGGTGACGTCGAGCGCTTCCGACCTGCACTTGAGCGCCGGGGCGGTTCCCGTGCTCCGGATCCACGGCGAGATCAAGTTCTTGAAGGAGCGGGGCGTGCTCGGCTCTGAAGACGTTCAGAGGCTCATCTACAGCATCCTTCCCGACGACGTACGTGAGACCTTCGAGCGACTGCGAGACGCGGATTGCGCTTATGAGATCCCGGGTCTGTCACGGTTTCGGGTCAACGTCTTCGAGGACAGAAACGGGGTCGGAACGGTCATCCGTACCATCCCCGTCGAGATTCTGACGACGGAGCAGTTGAACCTGCCGAAAGCCTGCATCGATCTGTGCTACCTCACCAAAGGGCTCGTGCTCGTGACCGGTCCGACCGGCTCCGGAAAGTCGACCACTCTCGCGGCGCTCGTGGACCACATCAACAAGAACCGGTCCGATCACATCATTACCATCGAAGATCCGATCGAGTTCGTTCATCAAAACCAAAACTGTCTGGTGAACCAAAGGCAGGTCGGAAACCATACCGGCTCGTTCAAGGCTGCCTTGAGAGCTGCGTTGCGCGAGGATCCCGATATCGTTCTCGTAGGTGAGATGCGTGATCTGGAAACGATCGCCATCGCCATCGAAACTGCTGAGACCGGCCATCTCGTCTTCGGCACTCTCCACACCACCACCGCGATGGCAACCATCGATCGGATCATCGACCAGTTCCCGGCGGATCAGCAGGAACAGATTCGCGTGATGGTCGCAGGCTCTTTGAAGGGCGTCATCGCCCAGGTCTTGTGCAAGAAGAAAGAAGGGGGCCGTGCGGCGGCTCTCGAGATCCTTCTGGGAAACCCAGCTCTCGCGAGTCTCATCCGAGAGGGTAAGACGTTTCAGATCCCGTCGATCATGCAGACGTCGAAGCGCCAAGGCATGGTGACGATGAACGACAGCCTGGTGGAGCTCGTGAAATCGGGCGCGGTCGACGCGAAAGAGGCGTGGATGAAAGCCGTCGACAAGACAGGCCTCGTCGGCATGTTCAAGAGCAACGGCATCAGCGCGGACTTCGCGCAGAGCTCTCAATAGAAAAAGGCCCGCCGGCGGGTGCCACCGGATCGCGCGTGGTCCCGAGCGGTCACTGGCGACGGGGTCGACCGAGCCGAGTCCGCGGTCAGCGGCGGATGCCCCGCCCTTTCTTCATTCCCGCCTTCATGTCCTCGATGGTCTCCTCGAAGAGGACGTTCATCCGCGCATCAGGACTCACCACTCGAAATCCGTGGAGGCCGGAATCGTCCCCCGGTGTCCGGTGGCGATGCGCCGAGCGGCACCAGGTGGCGTTGGACCACCAGCCCCCACCGCGCGTCACCCGGAGCTGGGAGTCGCCGGTCTTCCAGACCTTACCGTCCGTCGGCGCACCCTCGTAGCTCTCGTGCCACTCGTCCTCGACCCACTCCGACACGTTGCCGTGCATGTCGTAGAGACCGAACGCGTTCGCTACACCGAACGAGCCCACGTCGGTCGTCTGCTCGCTCCGTTCACCTTTCGGTGCGTCACCGTAGGGGTGCTCTCCACTGTAGTTCGCGAGATCGGACGTGAGGGTCGGACCGAAGTGAAATGGAGTGTCGGTGCCCGCGCGCGCGGCATACTCCCACTCCGCTTCGCTAGGAAGGCGGTACGTGGGGCCCAAGTTCCGCGGTCCGATGCTCAGGTTTCGCGACAGCCGCGCGCAGAACTCGACCGCGTCGGGCCACGATACCCTCTCGACGGGTAGGTCTGGACCTTTGAACTGCGACGGGTCCGCGTCTAGCTCTCGCGCGATGGTCGGGAAAGAGGCCACCGCGTGCCACTGCGCCTGGGTCACCTCGAAACGGCCCATCCAGAAGTACGGGAGGCTTACCTCGTGCCGCGGGGTGGCGCTCTCGTCGGTAAGGTTCAGGTCGGTGGCTCCATCCGTCAACCTCCCGGCATCATCTACCACGTCGATGAAATACTTTTCGGTCTCGATCTCATTCGGTGGCGAACCCATCGTGAACGTCCCGCCACGAATGCCCATCAAGTCGAGCGATACGCCGTCGCCGAGGTCTTCGGTGTGGACAGGCGCACTCGAGGTCAACCGCTCGACGAGCTCACCCCGGGCGTCCACCGTAACGGTTTCAAACGAAACCTCTTTCGGGATGCGCATCTTCGTATTCTGTCACGCCGTTGGGTCAATGAAATCGGGCCCGGGTGGACGTCGCGTAGCGTGCCCAAAAAAAAGGCCCGGCGGCGAATGCCACCGGGCCTCGTCGAAAGTAGAATCGAGAGCTTTTACGCGCCGGACTCGACAGCCGCGAGGTCTGCCAAGAATTTCTTGACCTCTTCGGCCTGAGCGCCGGTGGGCGCGAGCTCGAGACATTTCTCGAAATGCCCCTTCGCGCCGGCGTTGTCTTCCGCCTGGTAGGCCAGGCTTCCCAAGATATAGTGTGCCTGCGATGACTGAGGTGCGCTCGGCTTCGCCGCGAGGAACGTCTCGAGGTGGCTCTTCGCTTCGGCTTGAGCTGCGGCCTTGTCTGCAGCCTCGTCGGCGGTTCTGATGATCATCGAGCCGACCATGAAATGTGCGTCCGCGGCAAAGGAATCATTGGGCTTGAGCTCGAGAAATTTTCCCAATCGCTCCGCCGCTTTGTCCCACTGCTGCTGATTGAAGTTGATGAAGCCCGCATAGTAATAGGCGCGGTCGAGACTCGGATCGAGCTGGATCACTTTCGAGAACGCTTGCTCGGCCGGCCCTTCGCGTTTTGCGCGCATCTGGGTGATGCCGAGGAAGAACTGAACCTCGGTATCGTTCGGCTTTGCGGCCGCCGCTTTGCTCAGGAGCGTGATCGCTTTTTCGGGCGAGCTTCCACGCGCGTAACAAAGGGCGCCCTCACGGGTGGAGTTTGCGATCATGTCCGCGGCTTCGGCATTGCTACCGACCTTTTGGATGAAAGTCTCGAAATTGGACGCGCATTTGTCGTAGTTCTTCTTGGCGCGATAGGCGTAACCCAGATAATAGTTACTCGCGTAGAGATCCTTGCTGGCGGCGAGCGCCTTTTCGCAAGATGCGATGACAGTGTCGAAGTCGTTCTTTTTCACCGCGTCTTGGCATGCCAGGAAATCTGCCGCTCCCGGCTGTTCCTGCACAGCGAAGGCGCCGCTTGCGATGAACGTCGCTACGGCCGTGACTAGCCACTTGTTCATGAAACTTTCTCCTTTAAGGTCAGTCTTGGGCAATATCAAGGGCCACAAAGAGCCCAAGAAAGAAAAAGTACCACAAGGGCGTAGCATCGGCAAACCTTTACCTGCCAACCCGTTCACTTGATTGTAGCGCAGCTGGAAAGCACTTGCCGTGGCCGGGCGAGCGTCGTAGATTCTCGTGCGAACCCCGGCAGATGCTAGGAATGAGTGAGTGACGGAAGAGGCCATGGCGACGAGGCCACGCGGATCGCGCATCGCCATCGTTTCCGGATGCCGCACGCCTTTCGCCAAGGCGTTCGGGTTTCTTTCTGAGCACAGCGCGCTCGAGCTCGCGCGTACCGTTGTGGTGGAGTTGATGCACCGCGCGGAGATCCCACTCGACGACGTCGATCGGGTCATTCTGGGGACGGTGGTCCCGAGCCTGGAAGCGCCGAACCTGGCGCGTGAAGCCGCCCTCGCCGCTTCATTGCCGGGCCGAACCGACGCGTTCACGGTGTCTCGCGCGTGCGCGTCCTCGAATCAAGCCATCGTGAGCGCCGCGGAAGCACTGGCGGCGGGCGATGCCGAGGTCGTCATCGCCGGCGGGGCCGAGTCGCTGTCGAACGTTCCGATCCCGGTCTCTCATCCGCTGCGCCGTGCTCTGGTCCGTGCGAGCCGGGCTCGGTCTTTCGGCAGCCGCCTCGGTGCGTTTCGAGGATTGAAGCTGAAACACCTCTTGCCCTCCCCGCCTCCTATCGCAGAGTTTTCGACCGGCCTGACGATGGGTGAGTCGGCGGAGAAGATGGCGAAAGCGAACGGCATCTCCCGAGACGCGCAAGACCGATTCGCGCTCAGGAGCCACCGCCTCGCCGCTGCGGCGACGGATGACGGCCGCTTGCCCGCGGAGATGGTTCGGGTGTTCGTGCCCCCGAAATACGAAAGGTCGCTCCAGGAAGACGACGGGATCCGACGGGACACCGACCTCGCGACACTCTCTCGACTGCGTCCGGTCTTCGACAAACGAGATGGGACGCTGACTGCCGGAAACTCCTCGCCTTTGACCGACGGTGCCGCGGCTGTCTTGATGATGAGGGAAGACCGAGCCAAGGCCCACGGGTACGAGCCCTTGGGATATCTGCGGTCCTACGCGTTCGCTGCGGTCGACCCTGCCGACCAGCTCCTGCTCGGGCCGGCCTACAGCACGCCGGTGGCGCTCGAGCGCGCCGGTTTGACGCTCGCCGACATGGACCTCGTCGACCTCCACGAGGCCTTCGCGGCTCAAGTTCTTTCGGTGTTGCAGGCGCTGGGCTCGAAGCGTTTCGCTTCGGAAAAGTTGGGTCGGGATCAGGCGGTAGGCGAGGTGGATGAGGAAAAGCTCAATGTCTCGGGCGGCTCGATTGCTTTGGGGCATCCCTTCGGAGCGACGGGCGCTCGGATCACTCTGAGCGTGCTCCATGAGCTTCGACG